>CAJWMX010000026.1 GCA_913043805.1 uncultured Acidobacteriota bacterium
CATGCCCTGGGAGTGTCGCTTGGCACGGTGGCGTCGGCGGTGGCTCGGGCGCTGACTCGCCTGCGGCGGGCCGACAAGGTCTGACGATGCACACGTGGCCTGGCCGACACCCTGGTGACGACGAGCTGTTGTTGTCGCTCGAAGAGGGCGCCCTCGACCTGGCGACCGAGCGCCGCGTGCGCCAGCACGCCGAGGGGTGTCGGCGGTGTGCGGTCCGCGCCGAGCAGCTGGGCGCGGACCTGGATCGGGTCGTCTCGATGTATGCCCTCGACGAGGAGCCCGCGTGGGACCTCGACGTGCGTGTGCGGAGGGCACTCTCGTGCGAGGCCGCGGCCCGGTGGTGGTCGCCACATAGAGCTGGCCGCTGGGCCGTCGCCGCTCCCGCGATCCTGGCGGTGTGGCTCTTTGCCGGGAGCGCCGGGAGAGAGGACCTGACGACGGTCGAGCTGTCCGCGTCCGGCAGCTTGCCCCGACCCGAGCTGACGCCGGGGAGCGTCCGGCCGGTCACCGTCGAGGAGATCTGCGGTCGAGGCGTGAGTGACGCCGGGACTGCTCCGGTGGCGGCGCCACTGCCTCGAAAAGTGTTCGAGGCGTACGGACTCGACTTCCAGGCGGCGGATCAGTACGAGCTGGACTTCCTGGTGACCCCGGAGCTGGGTGGTGCCGCGGTTACCGCGAATCTCTGGCCGCAGCCGTATCAGGCCGGACCGTGGAACGCCCACGTGAAGGACGAACTCGAGCGACACCTCGTACGACTGGTCTGTGGTGGGCAGATGGCGTTGGGCGACGCGCAACGGGAACTGGCCACCGACTGGGTCGCCGCCTACAAACGGCTGTTCCGGACCAAGGTTCCACTCCGCAACTACGCGCGGACCACGATCCGACCGCCCGGGGCTGGCTCAGCGGACCTCGAACTCTAGACGGACGACGTCGGCCGCGGCTGGTTCCTCATCCTCCGTCGGCTCTTCGGTCCCGGCGGCCTCCTCTACCCGCTCCAGCCGATCAATCTCGAACGGTTCGCCCATCCGGTTTCCCGCGAGATCCTCGAGTACCGTGCTGGCCACCAGTGCGTAGCGCCCGGGCTGCCACGTCGCGTTCGGGGTCAGCGTCCAGCGGGTTTCCCAGTTGCTGGTCTCTGCTCGGCCACCCACCCGTTCCCCGTCCTCGAACTCGACCCCTATCGTTCGCAACATCAACGCGTGGTCCAGTGGCTCGGGGAACGACACGACCAGACGCTGTGTCGACCCGGCGGACGGCACCCGCAGCCGCCAGGTGTCCATGTCGACTGGCGTTACATCCGCCGGACCGATGGTGAACGGCTTCTCGAATGGCGCTTGCAGCGGGTTACCCTCGGCATCGGGCCAGGCCGGGTCCACGACGAGGGTATAGGTCTCACCGGCGTCCAGGGCGCGACCGAGTTGCTCGTTGGCGCCCAGGCCCTGCTTGATTCGCCCCGGGTCGAAGAACACCGTGTAGCGACGGCGATCGGGGTCCCAGAACTCGAGCCCGAGCGGAAGGAACGGATCCTCCACCGGGCGGCCGCGGGCGTCTCTCAGGCTCACGTACTCCAGCCCGTCCACGTCGCTCATCGGAGCCGAGAAGTGCAGGTACAGCCGGAGCTGGTTCTCGGGAATGCGGTCGCCGCTCGGGTAGACCCGTTCCACGGTCGTGGTCGGTTCCACGGCCGGTCTTGGGAGCGAGACCACGTCGATGATGGGAGATGTCTCCGGGGCCGGGTCTCGGCCGGGGATCCGCGATGGGTCGAAGGTGACGGAGTACTCCCGTCCGGGGTCGAACGGGAACATCGGCGTGAACCGGATCCGTTCCTCGTCGATTTCGTAGCTCCCGAGGACCGGTGGCAGATCGGCGATGTCCGCGCCGCTGTCTTCGGGCGGGACCACGGTCACTCGGAGCAGCGCGTTCCACGCGTCATCATCCAGCTCGGCGTCGCGGATCGGCTCGAGCTCGGTCGCGGAGAGACCGGACAGCTCGACGCCGGTCGAGTCACCCGCTGTCTGTAGCCGGATCTCGACTGCCCCCAGCGGTGGTGGTGCGTCACTCGTGCATCCGGTGGCCAGTACCCATCCCAGCACCGACACCGCGACCGCGGCGTGGCGGGTCCGCTGACGAACGTGGGATGGTCCCACCCCCGAGGGAACGGCCTGTGGCATGTCGTCCGGCGAGACTCGACGTCGGTGCTACGGTAACTGAACGGCCGTCAGGTCGGCGAGACCAGCGTCGTTGCGGGCGATCACGAGCGCGCGCGTGTCGTCCAGCAGGTCGAGCTGTTCCACGCCAGCCAGTCCTTCGACAGTCTCGAACGTGACACCGGCCGTTCCGCCGCCCGGCACCGGCTCGGTGAGACCGGGCTGCGTCTCGAACCCGGCCGTTGAGATCTTCATCACGCCACGGCTGGTGTTCGACATTAGCAGATAGTCCTGTCCGCCCTTCTCGTATACCACCATGTCGATCGGGCGGTTGCGGTTGCCCAGCTCGGCGATGGTTGTTCCGGTGGTCTTCGCGCCCGGCTGGAGGTCCGCCACGGCGAACTTCACGAGCGGCGTGCACAGATAGCCGGCGATCAGGTTCTGTTCGCCGTCGAGCTCATACGGCACGAAGGTGTAGACCGGCGAGTGGGTCTCGTAGCGCCCGTGCGCCGCGTGCCAGATCTCGACGCTGGTGCCCGCGTTGGCCGTGGTGAATGGATAGTTCACCGAGCGGAGCTTCGAGGCGAACTCTTCGTTCGAGAGTCCCGCGATGAAGAGCTGTCCGTCGACATACGCCATATCGGTCACCGACGAGGCGCGTGGGTTCCGTCGCGCCGACGGGTCAGACGTCGGGGCGTTGGGCAGGCTGAGCTCGGTGTAGGTGACCTCGTCGAGCTGGACCACCTCCACCCCGCCCGTGCCGTCCACGCGAACCAGGACCGGCGTGGCTCCGGCGCCTCGGCCGCGAGACACCGAGATGAAGGTGTTTCGAGAGGTCGGGCTGATCGCGAGATCGTGAATGCGGATCTCGCTCGCGTCGGTGCCGAGACGTGCGGCGATCTGGCGATCGATAGCCTCGATGTCGCCGGTTCCGGTGGTGGCTCCCGTCACGGCGTCGCCAAGTTCGAGCGCCACGATCTTCGCGCCCGCGTTGTCAGCGATGAACAGGACGTCGTCCGGGCCGAAAGCCAGCGCGCCACCGGACAACAGGGTCGGTCCTTCAGCGGCGGTCACGGTGGGCATCGGCGCGCCGAGGATGACGGTTGCGGCGACGAGTACAGCTAGCGCGGATACAGGGCGAAGCGGCATGTCGGCTCCTTGGTTCAGGCGGGGTGGCCCCCGCCGGCTGACGAAAGCGAGCGCCATGCTAACACGACGGTCACAACGGTTCAGGCATTTACCCACCGATGTGCGGCACGCGCGGTTCGGACTACACTGGGCGTTCAGGAGCCTGCCCATGACCAACGGCATCGATGTACGGATCTACGGTCTTTGGCGTCACGTCGCCCACCCGCTGTGTGCGCTGGCGCTGCTCGTGCTCGGGGGGCTGGCCGCCGCCAGCCCCGTTCGCGCCCAGGAGGAGGACCGTGAACACGAGGCGGCCGCCCGAGCGGCGCTCGAAGAGTACTTCCGGGCCTGGAACGCTGGCGACAACGATGCGGTCGCCGCCATCAGCAACTTTCCGCGGCTGAGCCTCGGGCAGAACGGCCAGGTTGTCGTGCGGGAGACCCCTGAGGATATCGTCACCGACTTCGAGGCCTTGCGACAGACCGGCTGGGACCACTCGACGCTCGATCTGGCCGAAGCGGTCCAGGTGTCGGCAGACAAGGTGCACTTTCGGGTCGTCTTCAGCCGCCATACCGCTGATGGCAGCCCGTATTCGACGGTGCCGGCGCTCTATGTGGTCACCAACCAGAACGGGCACTGGGGTCTACAGCTGCAGTCGATCCTGCCCGCGACGTTCAGCCGATAGCCGGTCGGTCACGATCGCGGTCCGCCTTTCCCTGACGGCAGCTCCTTCGCCACCATCACCTCCGTGGCCTTGACCAGCGCGGTGGCTTCGTCGCCGCGTTTGAGTCCAAGCTCGTCGAGGGCGTCCCGCGTGATGACCGCGGTCAGCGTCTGGTCGCCGATCCGCAGGCGCACCTGAGCCACCAGCCCTTCTCGTCGCACTTCGTCCACGACACCTCGCAGCCGGTTCCGGCCGCTGACGAGCATGACCACTCCGCCCGAGCGTTCGCGCCGCGGCTGCCGCCGCGCCGGCGGCCGGCCCGACTTGGCCTGCAGCCGCTCGACCTCCGCCTCGGCAATCCGGTGATGTCCGCCTTCGGTCAACGTGGTGCGGACGCTGCCGTTGTAGATCCACTGCTTCAACGTCGAATACCCGACGCCGAGGCGGTCGGCTGCCTGCCGCACGGTCAGGCGAGCCATGGGCCGGTACCAGGGATACGGTTGGATTGAAGAATCTGCATCGCTTTGTATTCGACTTGAATCGATTTGATAATCGATTTCAATCATACTAAATTGGTCTGTTAATGCGATTGAAATGGCTCGCTGTCCTGGGGCTGGTCCTGACCGGCTGCCAGGGAGCGGACGAGGCGACGGTCGGTGGCGAAGAGGCTCTTGTCGTGTCGTCGGCCGCCAGCCTGATTCCGGTCCTCGAGCCGCTTGCGGCCTCCTACACGCGGTCTGGCGGTGCGACGGTCGAGCTCAATTTCGCGGCATCCAGCGTTCTCGCCGCGCAGATCGTCAACGGCGCGCCGGTCGATCTGTTTATCAGCGCTGATCGATTCCAGATGGAGCGTGTCACCACCGCCGGCCGTGTGGCCCAACCGGGTCCGGTCGACCTTCTCTCGAACCGACTTGCATTCGTGGCACCGGCCGGGAGCCCGTTGGCGCTTGCGGCCGCGGGCGACCTGCTGGTGGCCGAGTCAGCACGTATCGCGATCGCCGACCCGACCGGCGTACCGGCCGGCGTCTATGCGCGTGCCTACCTCGAGGCGGCTGGGCTGTGGGAGGCCCTCGAGCCGAGACTCCTTCCAACCCAGAATGTTCGCGCCGCGCTGGCGACGGTCGAAGGGGGGGACGCCGAGGTCGGGATCGTGTACGACACCGACGCCCGTTCGACATCCGGGGTGAAGACGCTGCTCGTGGTGGCGGAGGGAGAGGGACCGGTCATCGCCTACCCCGCTGCGGTGCTGACCGAGTCCACGATGTCCGCCGAGGCGCGCAGGTTTCTCGACTACCTGTTGGGGGCCGATGCGCGCGCGGTGTTCGAGGCGGCGGGGTTCGGCCTGGCTGGGGCGCACTGACATGGAGTCGGAGCTCCTCGTGATCTCGCTCCGGACCGTGGGGTTGGCCCTGGTGGCGACCATCCTCATGTTGCCTCCGGGAATCGCCCTGGCGTGGCTTCTCGCGCGAAAGAGGTTTCCGGGGCGGGCCCTGGTCGAGACACTGGTCTCACTGCCATTGGTGCTGCCCCCGGTGGCCACCGGACTGCTGCTGCTCCAGTTGCTGGGCCGGCGGGGGGCCCTCGGCGCGCTGCTCGACGGGCTTGGTGTGGAAGTGCTGTTTACCTGGAAGGCGGTCGTGGTCGCGATGGCCGTGATGGGCCTGCCGCTCCTCGTGCGCTCGGTCCGCGCCGGCTTCGAGCAGATTGACCGGCGCTACGAGCAGATCGCCGGCACCCTTGGGGCCCCGCCGCTGAAGGTGTTCCTGACCGTGAGCCTGCCTCTGTGCCGGCGCAGTCTCCTGGCCGGCGCGCTGCTGGGCTTCTCCCGCGCGCTCGGTGAGTTTGGCGCGACCATCCTGGTGGCGGGCTCGCTGCCGGGCACACGGACCGTCGCGGTGGGCATCTACAACGCCACCGTCATTGGCGACGACGCCACGGCGTTCAGCCTGCTCCTCATGTCGGTTGGATTGGCGTTCGGGGCGCTGTTCCTTTCCAACCGCTTCGCCGCCCCGCGAACTTCCGTCGGACTGTCCTGAGGCGCCGCGGCCAGATGTCGTCGACCATCACCCTCGACTTTTCCCTGCGGCAGGGCGCCTTCTCTCTCGAGGTGCGTGAGCGACTCGACGCCAGGGTCGTGGCGTTGTTCGGTCCGTCGGGGGCCGGAAAGACGACCGTGCTCGAGTCCATCGCTGGTCTGCGTCGACCGGACGAAGGCGTGGTCGAGATCGGCACCCACCGGTTGGTCGACATCGCCGACGGCTTGGTGCTGCCGCCGCACCAGCGCCGGGTCGGCTACGTGCCGCAAGACCTGGCCTTGTTTCCGCATCTGGACGTCCGTCGCAACATTCTCTACGGCGCCGGCGGGGGCGCTGGCGTGGACTTCGATGCGATTGTGGCGATGCTGGAGATCGGCGGGATGCTCGGCCGGGAGGTGGGAGCGCTGTCGGGCGGCGAGCGCCAGCGAGTGGCGCTGGCTCGGGCGCTCGTGGCCGCCCCCGCGTTACTCTTGCTGGACGAGCCGCTGGCGGCGTGCTGGCGGCGCTCGACCGGCCGCTACGCGAGCGGGTGCTGCCCTATCTGGTCCGGATCCGAGACGAGCTCTCGATCCCGATGATCTACGTGTCCCACGACCCCGGCGAAGTGAGCGCCATCGCCGATTGGGTTCTGGTGCTGGAACAGGGCCGCGTCGTCCAGCGCGGCCCGGCCGATCTGCTCGCGTCATGAAGCCGAGGCTCGCAGGACGATGCCCCCGGCGGGTAGTCCCCCCGCCGAGAACCCAGGCCGCTGAAGAACCGGGGCAGGCTGTGAACGACCGAGCCTGCCGGGCGCGCACGGCTAAACCTACAGTTCCAGGTTTGGCATAAGCCAACGCTCCGATTCGCTGGCGTTGGCCCGGCGCTGCCCCGCGGCGTGGCGTGGGGCAGCGCCGGGCTTCACTAACGCCGCCAGTGGGGGGCAGTTCCGACGATCGCTCGCGGAACTGCTAAGCAGTCCTGCGGTGCAGGACTGCTGTTTGGGGCGAAGCCCCATGAAATCAAAAGATCCCACGCACCATCAAATACAACACCGACGGCGCCAGCAGGCAGCCCATACCGGTGTAGAAGGTCGCGGTCATCGCTCCATATGGGACGAGCTTGGGATCGGTGGCGGCCAGGCCCCCCGCCACGCCGCTCGTCGTGCCCATCAACCCGCCATAGATCAGCGCCGAATGAGGGTTGTCGAGCCCGATCCGGCCGGCCACGAAGGGGGTGCCGATCATGACGAGCACCGACTTGGTTAGCCCGGCCGCCACGCTTAGGGCAATCACGTCGCTGCCTGCGCCCAGCGCGGTGCCGGTCACCGGACCGACGATGTAGGTTGCGGCTCCGGCGCCGATCGTCGTCAGGTCGATCGCATCGGTGTAGCCGAAGGCGAAAGCGACGACCACGCCGATCACGAACGACAGCGCGACCCCGATCACGATCGAGAAGGCGCCCATTAGCCCGGCACTCTTCAGCGCCCGGACATCGGCGCCGAAGGCCGTGGCCACGATGGCGAAGTCGCGGAACATCGCGCCGCCCATCAACCCGACTCCAGCCAGCAGCGGGAAGTCGGAGAGTCCGCGGCTGCCGCCAGTCGCCACCCCGCCGTACCACGCGAGGACCAGGCCCAGGGTGATCGCGATGGCCGAGCCGTGCACCTTTCCCCGGGTCAGCTTGTCGGAGATCAGATAGGACACCCAGACCAGGGCGCCGACGAACATGAAGGCGGTGATGAGCCCGTTGTTCTCCAGGACACGTTGCAGAGTCTCAAGAATCATCGCGAGACTCCCGGCCGAAGTGCGCCAATACTGGAATCATGGCGAAGCTGGCGGCCACCGCCGCCACGCCGGCGACAATCGCCATCCACCCGCCGGAGAGCGCTTCGGCGACGTTCTGTCTCGCCGCCATCGCCACGACGATCGGAATATACATAGCGCTCCAGAATCCGAGCCCCCGCTCGGTGATCGGGCTCAGCGCCGCATCCCTCCCGCCCAGGTTCGATAGCAACAGCAGAAGCAGCATGGCGATGCCGACCCCGCCGACGTTGGCTTCGACCTGCATCACCTGGCCCAGCAGGTCCCCAACCAGAACCCCGACCAGCATGCAGAACGACAACAGCGCGACCCCGTAGATGACCACGTCCGCTCCTCTCTCGTAACGGGCACAGACGTTATCCCATCCGGCTCGACCCGACAACGATTCCCGCGACCGATATACTCCTGCCCGATGGATGTCGCCACCCTGTCGCTGGGCGCGCTCCTGGTGGCCATCGTGGTCAGCTGCACCGTGCGGCTCCATGTTGGTTTCCTGGCGATCGCCCTGGCTTGGCTGGTCGGGGTCTATCTCGACGACATGACGGCCCGCGAGGTCATGTCAGGGTTCCCGACCCGATTGTTCATGACCCTGGCCGGCGTCACGCTGCTGTTCTCGCAGGCGCAGGCCAACGGCACGCTTGATCTGGTGGCGCATCGCGCGGTTCGACTGTGCGGTGGGAACGTCGGCGTCATGCCGATCATGTTCTACGCGCTGTCGTTCGTGCTCTCGTCCATTGGGCCCGGCAGCATCGCCTCGACCGCGCTGATGGCGCCGATGGGCATGGCCGTCGCCGGACAGGTGGGGATTCCGGCGTTCTGGATGGCGATCATGATCGGCCATGGCGGCAACGCCGCGGCGCTGTCGCCGTTCGCCCCCGCCGGCATCATCGTCAATGGGGTGATGGACGACATCGGCCTCCCCGGGCACGAGCTGGCCACCTACCTCCACAACGGCCTGGCGCACACGGTGGTGGTCTTCGGAGCCTATTTCGCGTTCGGGGGGCTCCGACTGCTGGCGCGGCGACATGAGGGCGAGTTGCAGGTGCCAGGCTCGGCTGGTGCCGACGGGCCGACCTCCTTCGACCGACGCCACTGGCTGACCATCGGCGTCATCGGGGCCCTGCTGTCGAGCGTGGTGCTCTTCGATGTCGACGTCGGTCTCGGCGCGTTCGCGTGCGCGATCCTGCTCTCGGTGCTGAAGGCGGGTGACGAGACCGAGGCGGTGTCGCTGATGCCGTGGCGCGTCATCATGATGGTCTGTGGAATGACGGTGCTGATCTCGGTGCTCGAAGCAACCGGCGGGTTGGCGCTCTTCACCCGTCTCCTGGCCGACATCTCCACACCCGACACCGTGACCGCCGTCATGGCGTTCACGACCGGGTTCATCTCGATCTACAGCAGCACGTCCGGCGTCGTCCTGCCGGCGTTTCTCCCCACCGTGCCGGATCTTGCGCAGCAGCTGGGCGGCGTCGAACCGCTCGCCATCGCGTCGGCGATGAACGTCGGCGCGCACATGGTCGACGTGTCCGCGCTTTCGACCCTCGGCGCGCTGTGCATGGCGGCCGCCCCCAAGCACGAAGACAGTCGCGCCCTCTTCAACAAGCTCATGGCCTGGGGTCTGTCGATGGCCGTCGTCGGTAGCGCCATCTGCTGGGTGCTGTTCACCGTCTTCCGGGTCGGATTGCCCTAGTCCGGATTCCCGGCGGTCCGGTGCAGCCGCTGCCTTCAGGCGCCGACAACAGAAGAGGACGGACCCGGTCCTCCGCGCGGCGTGCGCGGCCTGGCACGGGTGCCCAGACAACGTCACGTGCACATCCTCATCATCGGCGGCGAAGAGATCGGCTTTGCGCTGGCCAAGGCGCTGGCCTCCCATCACGAGTTGTCGGTGGTCGATGCCCAGGGGCGGGTTTCGGACCGCTTTGGTCTTCTCGACGTCGCGTTCCTGACCGGTAGCGGGACCAGTCCGGCCGTGCTCGAACAGGCCGGCGTGGACCAGACCGATCTGTTGATTGCCTGCACCGGGCTCGTGTTCTTTCTCTTCTATATCCTGACCTTCGCGATGTCGGCGACGGCCGTGATTCTGCTCGGGGCGGACCTGGCGACTGGCGTCAGCGCCACTATGGCCACTCTGGGAAACGTCGGGCCCGGTATCGGGATGGTCGGACCGATGCCGGACTTCGGGCACTTGTCACCGCTCAGTAAGCTGGTGTTGACCGCCACCATGTGGATCGGCCGGCTCGAGGTCCTCACGGTGCTGGCCTTGCTTCGCCTCGAAGTCTGGCGGTCCGCTCATTGGCGAGTCGATCCGCCTCGCTCACCGGTCGGACCCGCTTGACAGCGATCCCGAAAACGGCGATAAATCCCGGATCGACAGTGACCTACGGCCGATTCAGGCCGTCCGTGTCGCCGTCGGGCCGGAATGACCTCCATGACACGCCTCGTGGCGCTCGGCGCACTGCTTTCGTTCTTGGCCCCGCCTCTGTACGCCGAAGTGCGCACGGTGACCGGCGAACTGGTGGATGTGAGCTGCTATACCCGCAATCAGGCAACCGGCAGCGGCCACGCCTCGTGCGCGTTGAAATGCGCCCAGGGCGGCGCCGAGGTGGGTATCCTCACAGACGAGGGTCTGCTGAGCGTGAGCGGCGCGCTGGTGGGCTCCGAGACGTTGCTCGAGCTGCTGGCGGCATCAGTCGAGGCGACCGGCGACGTGATGGAGAAAGACGGCAAGCTCTGGATCAACGTCCAGGCGATCGCGCGCACCGAGTAGGTCCCTTCCGCACCATGTTCGTCTACCTCGCGCACCACGGTCAGGCAGTGGGGCCAGAGGTAGATACCCAGCGACCGCTCTCCTTCCCTGGCCGCGCCCAGGTGGACGCCTTGGCCGCGCTCGCGGCGGGGCGAGCGGTGCGCCCCGACGTCATCTGGCATAGCGGAAAGCTGCGAGCCCGTCAGACGGCTGAGGCGTACTGGAGCGCCTGCCATCCGCTCGCCGAGTTCTCGGCGAGTCGCTGGATGCAGCCGGATGACCCGCCCCGTCTCGCCGACCTGCTGGCCCACGAGGATCGCGATGTTCTGCTGGCGGGACACATGCCGAACCTGGATCGTCTGCGTCGCGCGTTGCTGGGACCGTCCGGTGACACCGCGCCGTTTCCGCCCCACGGCCTGGTCGCCATCGAACGGGTCGAGGAAGGGTGGGCGGAGCGTTGGCGGCTGGCGCCGCGGGAGGACGCCTGAGCGGCCGGACTACTTCCCGGACCGCAGCCGAGCGAGTTCCCGCCGCAGCACATCCCAGGCGAGCCGCACATGCGTGTCGGTCGTGCGGATGTGGCCCACCGCGAGCCGCAGCGTGTAGCGGTCCCCGATCGTCGTGTGCGACAGGAACACCTTGCCGGAGCGGTTGACCGCATCGAGCAGTTCCGCGTTGAGCTCGTCGACGGCCTCGTCGGTCTCCCCGGGCTCGGGGACCGCCCGAAAGCAGACCACCGAGAACGGGATCGGCGCCAGGCGCTCGAACTGCGCGGACGCATCGACCCACGACCCGAACAGCCGCGCCAGTCGGATGTGGTCGGCCAGCCGCGTCCGGAGTCCGCTCGCGCCGAAGTGGCGGAGCACCATCCACAGCTTCAGCGCCCGGAAACGTCGACCCAGCTGGACGCCGGTGTCCATCAGGTTGCGGACCGAGCCCGCTTCCCTGTTCTTCAGGTAGTCCGGAGTCAGGCTGAACGCGGTGCGCAGCATGTCCATGTCCCGGCAATAGAGCACGCTCAGATCGAACGGCGTGAACAGCCACTTGTGGGGGTTGACCACGAGCGACGTGGCCCGGTCACATCCGGCGAGCGTTTCTTCGAAGCCGGGGACCATCGCCGCGGCGCCGGCGTACGCGGCATCGACGTGGAGCCAGAGCCCCTCACGCTCGCAGAGTTCGGCGATAGCGGGGACCGGGTCCACGCTGGTCATCGCCGTGGTGCCGACCGTCGCCACTACCGCCATCGGCGTCATTTCACTGGCTCGGTCTTCGTTGACGGCCGCTTGCAGCGCGTCCAGGCGCATGCGGTGACTCTGGTCGGTGTCGACCCGCTTCAGGTTGTCGTGGCCCAGCCCAAGCATGATCAGCGCTTTGTCGACCGATGAATGCGCGTGCTGAGAGCAATACACCCGGAACGGGCCGAGCGAGGGCCGACCAGCCAATCCGGCGCTCCGGCTGTCGGGCGCGACACGTTGTCGGGCGGCGGCCAGCGCGTGCAGCGTCGAGATCGATGCGGTGTCGTAGATCACACCCTCGACCGGCGCCAGTCCTAGCAGCTGACGGAGCCAGTCGAGCACGACCTCCTCGAGCTCGGTCAGCGCCGGTGAGGTGCGCCAGAGCATCCCCTGGGCGTTGAGGGCCGCGCTCAGGAAATCGGCGAGGATCCCCGGACCGCTTCCGGTAATGGCGAAGTAGGCGAAGAAGCCCGGGTGGTTCCAGTGGGTGACGCCCGGCAGAATGATGCGGTCAACGTCCTCTAGGATCTGATCGAAGCCCTCGCCGGTGTCGGGCGCGGCCGGGGGCAGCGCCTGTCGCACCTCACCGGGACGGTTCCGCGATAGGACGGGGTGGCGGTCGGAAGACTCGAGATAGTTGCCGATCCACTCGACCAGTCGGTGACCGGTCTCCCGGAACACGTCCGGGTCCATCTCTCCGAGCGGCGGCGCCCCTCGTCCGAACGCCGGCGAGTCGTCGTCACTCATGGCTCAGTTTGGTGGTAGGGGCCGAAGATTGTAGCATCGGGCTCGCACGGGGGCGGTCGGGGTCGTCGGGTGAGCAAGCCCTCGGGAGGAGGCAAAGTGGCGGATGTAGTGCATACGAGCCGGCTTCGGCTCGAACGGATCAAGGGCCCGCTGCGGCACGCCTATCTGGAGGGCTTCGAAGAGCCGATCCGGTTCGGCGTGCATGGGGGCATCAAGGCGTTCTATGGGGTCGAGCCTGACGAGGATGTGCCGGCCACGCTCGACCACATGGTCGGCGCCGTCGGCGGTTGACTGCTCGGCACCCTTGCCCGCGCACTGGAAGTGCGCAAGATACCGGCACCGCGCGAGAACCTGCAGGCCACCGTCGAAGGCGACATCGAGGCCATCGACGGCGTGCTTCGGATCACCCGCATTCGGGTTCGTTATCAGATCACCATTCCCGCCGGCACCCGGGAGCGCGCCGAGCGCGCGGTGGCGACCCACGCCACCAAGTGTCCGGCCGCCAATAGCGTGGCCGGTTGTATCGATCTGGATATCGCGGCCGAATACACCGAGGAGAGCTGAGCAGGCTGATGAAGCAACCTTGGAGAACCCTCGGAGGCTACTGAGAATACCGGCCTGGTGCCCGGTTTCTTGGCGAGGCTTCCGTGTAGCAAGGTGCGGGCGAAGGAGCAGACTGGTGGTCTGTGACT
>CAJWMX010000027.1 GCA_913043805.1 uncultured Acidobacteriota bacterium
CGCGCCCCCGAGTGCTGGACGATGTACTCGATTTCCTGTGGCTTGAGACGGAAGTTGATCGGCACCAGCACGGCGCCGATTTGCGGCACGGCGTAGAACGACTCGAGGTGCGCCGCGGTGTTCAGCGAGATGTAGGCAACCCGGTCACCCTTGCCGACACCGAGGCGCTGCAGCGCCGCCGACCACCGGTCGGCATGCTGGAAGAACTCCTCGTAGGTGAGCCGTCTCCCTTCGTCGACGACGCACTCGCGCTCCGGATACAGCGCCCGAGTCCGTCGCTGGAACTCGAGCGGGGTGAGCGGGGTCTCCACGTCAGTCGTCGTCGCTCGTCCGGCGGGCGCGCCGGTCGGCGATGATGGCGTCATAGTCCTCTTCGGTCAGATACGTCATGTTCACGTGCGCGTGGTACATGTCGTCATAGCTCCGCTGGCCCCAGCCGACCCACTGGGTCGGATCCGGATTGGCACGATTTGCCGCCGTGTTGTCGTGTATCGCGGTCAGATGAATGATCGTGCCGGCGGGAAGAACGGGCGCCGAGTCGTCGGTGTAGACGTAGTTCACGTGCCAGTTGAAGTCGAAGTTCTCGACGTGGCTCAGCATCTCGACCCGACCGTCGGGGTAGATAGCCTCCATCGACATCGACCGGCCGCGTACATGCATGTGCGGCTGGTAGTTCTCGAGCCGCGCGGGCAGCGTCAGCGGCACGTAGGCATGATGCGTCGTCACCTTGCCAGGCGGAATGTCGAGGGTCGCCATCGACTGCTGGACGCCGAGGGCGCGGCCGAAGACACGATACTTCGGCACGTAGCCGTCCTCGTGCAGCCAGATCCCCACTTCGGTAAAGCTCGTGATCTCCTCGCCAACCGAGTGGTAGTGGTTGTCAAACGCGATCCGGGAATCCGCCTTGAGGAGCTTGCCGGTGTTCTCGCGGAACACGTCGCCGATCTTCCCCACGGCGAACTCGGTCAGATAGCTGCCCCGCCCAGGGACCGCCACGGCCGGCGTGTGATCACCCGGCTGCTCGTCCTGCTGCAGATACACCACCGAGTGGTGGGTCACCCGCCGCCCGCCGCCCATCGAGGGGCGGACTTCCATCCCGGTGATCCAGCGATCCTCGGTCAGCCCGGTGGGCACGACCGGCTGCCACCACTGGTCCTGGCCCTCGGCCGCCTGGGTCCAGGGATCCGACGCCACCACGAGATCCGGCTCCCGACCGTATCGTTCGGCGAGCCGCCACACGTCCTCGGCCGGCCAGTTCATCGGCGGCGGCGCATCGGCCGGATTCCCCCGCGGCGCTCCAGCGTCGACCCAGCGCGCGACGAGATCGATCTCGGCGTCGCTGAGCGACGTATCGTTCTCGAACTGCTGGATGCCGACGGTCTTGTCGAGATGCCAGGGCGGCATGACCCGCTCGACCACCTTTTCCCGGACGGCGCGCGCCCAGGGCCGCACGTCTTCATAGGTGACCAGCGACATCGGTCCCATCTGGCCAGGCCGATGACACCCCTGACAGCTGCGCTGGAGGATCGGCTCGACATCGCGAGTGAAGGTGACCTCGGTCTGCGCCGACGCGCCGGCCGCTCCGAAGAGGGCGAATGCGGTCGTCAGGGCTCCGAGTCGTCCAATGGATAGCGTCATGTTCTTGGGTCTCCTGCTGCGATTCCTGCCGCCAACTCCCTACTGTACCGTCACGGGCACGAACCCGTTGGTCCAGCAGCAGAAAAATCCACCCGCCATGATGGCGGCCTGGCCACCCGAATCGTCCCAGGCGAGCACCCGCAACATGTAATCCCCGGGCGCATCGAAGGTGACCATCGTCTCGGCGAGCGCTCCAGCACCCACCTCGGGCTCGTCGGACGAGAATGTGACCGCTCCAGGCCCACGATACTTGCTCCAGACCAGGCCGAATCGCGGCGGCCGGTCAGCCGCCCGCGCCTTGCGCACCCCGTCGTCAGTGGCCCACACCTGGATGGCGGTCGGCACGCCGGCCCGCGCGGTGACGCGGTCGGCCAGGACACCGAGTGGTCCCTCGCCAGGAGCGCCGTCAGCGCCCTGGAACCGGACGACCGGGGGCGTGTTGCCGCTCGTCACCTCTTCGAGCGCCGTGATCTCCCAGCCAGACTCCAGATGCCCGGGGATCGCGATCGTCTCGCCATGGGACGTCAAACTCCAGGTGAGACGCGCCTCCCCGAAATCGGCTGGCACCGTCACCCCAAACACCCCGGTGTGCCGACGGGGCAAGAAGTGAGTCGGCTGTCCGCGATCGGCGGGACCCGGCTCGAAGCGGTTGTCCGGCCCGACCGGGATCGTCAGCTCTTCCTTGTAATTGCGGTTGAAGTAGCCGAAGACCAGCGTCCTGGTCCCGTCCGGATTGCGATACCACCCCTCATACGAGGCGGTGACGCTCTGACCGCGCTCGCGCGGTATCGGCGCACCGAGACGGGTGTCCTGCGCCAGCACCGGCTGCACACCCAGCAGGAGCAGGGCCAGCCCGGCGCCGCCGCGAATCAGTCGTTTCACGATGGGGTTGATCATGAAGAACCCACCCGAAGGTGTCAACGCCGACGACGCCCCCGCCCGTACATGGAACGAGGGCCGGAACGCCAGCAGCACCCCGGCCCTCTCGGTCTCGAAATTCCGAACTGGGAACCCTAGACGAGGTCCTTCAGCCTCTTCAGCGGAAGGATCTTGACCCGCGTCGACGCAGGCTTGGCGGCCACGTCCATGAGCTCGCCGGGCCGGAACGGGTTCGGGACATTCTTCCGGGCGCGCTGAGCCGGCTTGCGGACCGTCTTGATCTTCATCAGGCCCGGCACGGTGCAGGTCCCGACCGCACCCTTGGCCACATGACGACCGATAACGCCTTCGAGCGCGTCGAAGACCGAGGCCACCTGCTTCTTCGACAGGTCGGTGGTCTCTGCGATGTCTGCCAACATCTGAGTCTTGGTCATCGCCGTCTTGAGCTTCGTGCTTCTCGCCAATCTTTCCTCCCGGTGAGTGTGTTACGCCAACGAACAAACTCCACCCGAGTATGTTACCTGTATTGCACACTTTTTCCATGCGCAGTTTGCGCCTTTTCCTGCCGCGGACAACCGGTTGAACCCAGCCAACCCGCCGCAGCCTCTGCTCGCGGGCCGCCTTGGGTTCGCACCCTGGAGCGGTGTTGATCAACACTGTTGGGCGTGGCGACTCCGCGACGCGCGACAGACATGCCCAAGACATCGTCCCCGCCAGACACCGCCTCGACCCGCACCACGATCTCGGGACATCCGGTCGAAGAGCGCTACACGGCGCAGGACGTCGCGGACGCGTCGGCCGCCCCCCCTCCGGGCACGTTCCCCTACACCCGTGGCATCCACGCCAGCGGCTACGGCGGCAAGCTGTGGACCATGCGCCAGTTCTCTGGGTTCGGATCTCCGGCCGACACCAACGCCCGCTACAAGGAGTTGCTGGCGGCCGGCGGCACCGGACTGAGCGTGGCCTTCGATCTCCCAACCCTCATGGGCCGAGACCCCGACCACCCGCTGTCGCAGGGGGAAGTCGGCAAGTGCGGCGTCAGCATCGCGTCGCTGGCCGACATGGAGCGGCTGTTCGCCGACATCCGGCTGGACGAGGTCACCACCTCGATGACCATCAACTCGCCGGCCGCGATGATCTTCGCGATGTATCTGGTGGTGGCCGAGCGACAGGGAGCAGACTGGTCGACGCTGTCCGGCACGCTCCAGAACGACATTCTCAAGGAGTACATCGCCCAGAAGGAGTTCATCTATCCGCCCGCACCATCGATGCGGCTGGTCACGGACACATTCGCCTTCTGCGCCGATGAAACCCCGAAGTGGAACACGATCTCGGTGAGCGGCTACCACATCCGCGAAGCCGGGGCCACGGCGCTCCAGGAGCTCGCCTTCACGCTGCGCGACGGCATCGAGTATGTGCAGTACGCAATCGACGCCGGCCTGGATGTGGACCGCATCGTCCCACGCATGTCGTTCTTCTTCAACGCGCACAGCGACTTCTTCGAGGAGATCGCGAAGTATCGCGCCGCCCGCGCCTTGTGGGCGAACACCATGCGCGACCGTTTCGGCGCGACCAGCGAACGCGCCTGGAAACTTCGCTTCCACACACAGACGGCCGGCGTCTCGCTGACGGCGCAGCAGCCTTACAACAACGTCATCCGGACCACGATCCAGGCGCTTGGCGCCGTTCTCGGTGGCACGAACTCGCTCCATACGAACTCGCTCGACGAAGCGCTCTCGCTGCCCACCAGCGAAGCGGCGCTGCTGGCGCTCCGCACCCAGCAGGTGATCGCGCACGAGAGCGGCGTCACCGACCATGTCGACCCGTTCGCCGGCTCCTACTTCCTGGAGAGCCTGACCGGCGACCTCGAAGCGGGAGCACGAGACTACTTCCAGCGGATTGACGACATGGGCGGCATGGTCGCCGCGATCGAGCAGGGCTTTCCACAACGGGAGATCGCCGAGAGCGCCTATCGGTTCCAGCAGGAGGTCGAAGCCGGCTCCCGCCACATCGTGGGGGTGAACCAGCATTCGGATGAGGCGCGCCCCGAAGTCGAGACGCTCTATATAGACGAGGCCACCTCCGACGCGCAGCGCAACCAGCTGGACGAGGTGCGCGGGCAACGCGACGGCGCCGAGGTGACCCGCGCGCTCGATCGACTCCGCGACGCCGCCCGTGGCACCGACAACCTGATGCCGCCGCTGCTGGACGCCGTGCGCGCCTACGCCACCCTGGGCGAGATGTGCGACGCCCTGCGCGACGTGTGGGGTGAGTACGAAGAAGTTGCGTCGGTCTGAACGACCAACCGGGGCGTCGCCGCCCACATCACACCATGCCTGAGCTGGATACGTCCTCCGCCCCCTTGACCACCCTCTCGGATGAAGAGCAGCTGTTTCGCGACAGCGTCCGCGACTTCGCCCGAGCCGAGATCGGCCCGCTCGTCCGCGAGATGGATGAGCAGGCCGAGATCCCCGACGCGCTCATCTCCCAGCTGTTCGAACTGGGCGTGATGGCCATCGAGATTCCCGAGCGGTTCGGAGGCGCGGGCGCCGGGTTCTTTCTCTCGGTGCTCGCCGTCGAAGAGTTGTCACGCGTCGACCCGTCGGTGGCGGTCCTGGTCGATGTCCAGAACACCCTGGTCGTGAACGCGCTCTTGAAGTGGGGCTCGGACGACATCCAGCAGCGGTTTCTGCCGGCGATGGTAAAGGACACGGTGGGCGCCTATGCCCTCTCCGAGGCCGGCTCTGGCAGCGACGCTTTCGCGCTCACCACGCGAGCGGTGCGGGACGGCGACGACTACCTGCTCACCGGCCGGAAGCTGTGGATCACGAACGGTCGCGAAGCCGGACTGTTCATCGTGCTGGCCACGGTGGACCCGAGCGCCGAATACCGCGGCATCACGGCGTTCGTCGTCGAGAGCGACCGGCCCGGATTCGCGGTGGGCAAGAAGGAAGACAAGCTGGGCATCCGCGCCTCGAGCACCTGCGAGATCCTGCTGGACGAATGCCGGATCCCGGCGGCGAATCTCCTGGGTGAGGTGGGGCGGGGCTACAAGGTCGCCATCGAGACCCTGAACGAGGGGCGCATCGGTATCGGCGCCCAGATGGTCGGGCTGGCGCAGGGCGCGCTCGACCACGCGCTGGCCTATGTGCAGGAACGGGAACAGTTCGGACAACCGATCGCCGCGTTCCAGGGCGTACAGTTTCAACTGGCGCAGGCGGCGACCGAGCTCGAGATGGCCCGGCTGGGGGTGTACAACGCGGCGCGGCTGCGAGACGCCGGCCAGCCGTTCCTCACCGAAGCGGCGATGGCGAAGCTGTTCACGTCCCAGGTAGCCGAGCGGGTCACATCGCTCGCCGTCCAGCTGTTCGGCGGCGCCGGCTACACCAAGGACTATCCGGTCGAGAAGCTGTATCGCGACGCCAAGATCGGGCAGATCTACGAAGGCACGTCGAACATGCAGCTGCAAACCATCGCCAAGCAGATCATCCGCTCGGGCGTCTGAGCCGCGCATCCGCCCGCCGTCTCAGGCGGGCGCCTCGTCCCTCGCTCTCCCCCACCGGCGCCAAGCGGCACGAGAGATGGTGCCAAAGAAGACGATCATCAGGACGATGATCACAGTGGCGACCGCGAAGGCGGCCACCGGGAACGTCAGGGTGAGCACGCCGAGTCCGATGACGAACCCGTCCTCGGCCAGACTGAGCACCCAGTTCGAGACCGGCTCCGGGCTGGTATTCGCCACCGCCCGCGTACCGGCCTTGGTGAAATGCGCACCAGCCGCCACCGTCCCGCCCAGGAGACCGATGATGGCCTCGGTCGTCGGCGTGGCATCGCCGAGAGCCGCCACCGCGAGGAAGGCGCCGCCCACTGGTCGGATCACGGTGTGGACCGCATCCCAGGCCGAGTCGACCCAGGGCACCTTGTCGGCGACGAACTCGACCAGGTAGAGCGCCAGCGCCAGACCGATGACGAGGTTGTTGTCGAAGACCGCGAATTGCGACGGCAACTCGACCCACCCGAAGCGCGACACCAGGCCCAGGATGGCAACCGTGGCGTAGAGATTCACGCCGGCCGCCAACGAGAAGCCCAGGGCGTGGCCTAGGGTGGCGATCGCCTGCATCATGCGACTCTGTCTCCCTTCAGAGAGAAATACGCACTGGGCGAAACCCAGGTTCCGCGCAGGACGAAGCCCGGAATCCCTATCGACCGGCGGCCGAGTGTGACTCGAGGAAGGTGGCCACCGCGTCGAATCCGACCGACCGCGCCTGGTCGATGGCCGTGAGGCCAAAGAGGTCCGTCGCGTCCACGTCGGCGCCGAGCTCGACGGCCACTCGGACCGTCTCGAGACGCAGCTGCTCCATCTCCAACCGATTCGGCGGATTCCAGGAGCGCAGACGCCCTCCCCCCATGCCGATGGCGGCCATGATGGCGGTGGTGGACTCCTCACGCGGCTGGGCGTAACCTGGATCCTTGTAGTTGGCGTTGTGGACCACGCCGGGGTCGGCCCCGTGGTCGGCCAGCAGCCGCATCACATCAGGGGCACTGAACCGGGCCGCCAGCCAGAACGGCGTGGCGCCCACCAGCGGCGGCGCGAAATGGAAATCACGCGACGAGCGCCGGGTCGGGGTCCAGGTGTCGAGCGAGGCGTTCGGATCGGCGCCGTGCTCGAGCAGCGTCCGCACCATCATCGGGTCCCGACGCATCACGGCGGCGTGCAAGGCCGCGAACCCGGCGTCGGCCGCGCTGGGATCGGCGCCCGCCTCGAGCAACAGGGTCACCAGCTCGCCGAAGCCGGCATGGGCGGCCAGCGTTGTCGCGCTCACCCCCCAGGCGTCGGTGTCGTTCGCATCGGCGCCGGCCGCGAGCAGCAGGCGGGCGGACGCGACGTCGCCCACCCGAGCCGCGAACATCAGCGCGGTGTTGCCGCCGTGTGGGATCTCGCGGTTGTACTCGGGCTGGCCGTGCGGAGGCACGGCCATGACCTGGCTCCACACCTCGGATCGCGCATGGAGGTCGGCGCCGGCGGCAATCAGCGCCTGCACGGAATCGGGATGATGTTGTGACACCGCCCACATGAGCGCGGTCTGCCCTCGGGTGGCCCGCGCCTCGGCGTTCGCCCCTGCGCGTAGCAGGAGCTCGACCACCTCGGCTGCACCGCTCCTCGCCGCCACCATCACCGGCGTCTCGCCCGACAGCAGCGCCAGGTCGGGGTCAGCGCCCGCGGCAAGCAGCCGCCGCACGGCGGCCGTGCTCCCATTCTCCGAGGCCGTCCACAGCGCGGATACGCCAAGGTCGCTGACCGCGTTCACCTCTGCGCCGCCCGCCAGCAACCGGTCGAGCGTTTCGACCTCGTCGTGATAGCTGACCCAGTGCAGGGCGGTCGCCCCGTCCGCCTCGGTCGCGCGGGCATCCGCCCCGAAGGTCAACAACGCCTCAACGCGCGCCATGTCTCCCTCCCGGGCCGCGGCCACCAGCGGCGGCCCCTCGGCCGCGATGGCCAGGAGAGGCTGGGCCACGAGCGCCATCACGACCAGCGCGCGCATCGTCCTGCCTCCTTGGCGCATTCGCGTCATAGCAGACCGTCGAGCGTCGAAATCGGCAGCCGTCCGGTGCTGCCGCCGATCCGCTCCACCGGCACCTGCATCTTGTCCATGAGCGTGACCAGCAGGTTCGCCATCGACGGCTCGTCGGTGTAGCGCAGGTGACGACCGCTTGGCAGCGTGCCGGCGCCGCCACCGGCCAGCAGCAGCGGCAGGTCCACGCCCGAGTGCCGCGTGCTGTTCGAGATTCCCGACCCGTAGAGGATCGTGATGTGGTCCAGCAAAGACCCGTCGCCGTCGGGAGTAGCGCGAAGCTTGGCCAGATAGTTCGAGAACAAGCTCGTGTGATAGCGGTTGATCTTCGACATGTGCTCGACCAGTTCGGGCACATCGTTGTGATGGGACAGCGGATGGTGCGCCTCGGGCACGCCGATCTGCGGGTAGGGACGCGCGCTCTGCTCCTTGCCGATCATGAACGAGATGACGCGAGTCAGGTCGGCCCGCATCGCCAGGATCTGCAGGTCGAGCATCAGCTCCAGATGGTCCTCGAACTCGGGCGGTGCGCCCTGCGGCTGGTCGACGGCCGGCAACTCCAGCCCCGACTGCTCCTCCGCCTTCTGGATCCGGCGCTCCACGTCGCGGATGGCCTCGGTGTACTCCTCGACCTTCACCACGTCGCCCGGGCCAAGCTCACGGCGAAGGGCCGCCAGCTTGTCGGTGACCGAATCGAGCAGGCTCCGCTGCTGCCGGAGTCGAGCCTCACGGGCGTCGCGGTCCGTGCTCCCACTGTCACCGAAGAGCGTCTCGAACACGGCACGCGGATTCCATTCGGTGGGGAGCGGCTGGGTCGGGCTGCGCCAGGACAGCGTATGGGTATAGACGCAGCTCAAGTTGCCGGTGCACGCGCCGGCGTTGTTCGGCGGATCGAGGGACAGCTCCAGCGACGGCACCTGGGTCTCGCTGGCAAAGTAACGGGCCAGCAGCTGATCCATCGAGACATCCGCCACGATCTCGATCTCGTTCCGTCCACCGCGAGTCGTGCCAGTGAGGAACGACCCGGACGCGCCAGCGTGGATGTAGTTCCAGCTCGCGTTGAGACCGGATAGCACCACCATCTGGTCCTTGAAGTCGGCCAGCGGTTCGAGAATGGGAGACAGGGCGTAGCCGGTGCCATCCTGGACGGGCGACCAGTACTCCATCGCCATGCCGTTGGGCACGTAGAACGCCTGGAAGCGGTGGGCGGGCGCCGGGGTCGCTAGCCCGCGCAGGCCGAAGGCCGGATGCATCGCGTCGAGCACCGGCAGCGCCAGGCTGGCTCCAAGGCCGCGAAGCACGGTGCGGCGCGGCAACGACTTGGTCAGGAACGTCATCTGGTTCTTCTCCTGTGTCCGTACGCCGTCAATTCGTCGCGGATCCGGCCACCGACCGGCTCCTGAACGTAGGGCTCTTGACGATTCCGAGAATCAGCGACGACCAACGATAGTCGTCGGCGGCCGCGGTCCGGACGATCTCCCGGACGGCTGGCCGGTCGTAGTATCCGAGGCGTCGGCCCAGCGCGTAGGCCAGCAGCTTCTCCGTCATGGTCCGGGGAAACGCGTCGGCGTCGGCCAGCAGCAGCGCGCGGAGGCCGGCCAGCCCGTCGATGCTCTCGCCGCCTACCGTGGTCCCTCGAGCATCGACCTGCTGCCCCACCTCGTCGACGGTGCGCCAGCCGCCGATCACATCGAAGTTCTCGAGCGCGAAGCCCAACGGGTCGATCACGGAGTGACAGCTGGCGCAGGTCGGACTCCGACGGTGCTGGGCCAGCCGCTCCCGGATCGTGGCCGACACCAGACCGGGCCCCTCCTCCAACGTCGTGTCGACGCCGGGCGGTGGCGGTGGCACAGGCAACCCGAAGATGTTGTCGAGCAGCCACTTCCCACGCAGCACCGGAGATGTCCTGTCTGGATAGGAGGTGGTCGCCAGCAGCGCCCCGTGCGCCAGCAGCCCGCCACGCCGCGAGCGGTCGGCGAGCGGAACCCGACGGAACCGGGTGCCATACACGCCCGGCAGACCATAGTGGCGCGCCAGCCGCTCGTTCACGAAGGTGTAGTCGGCGTCGAGCAACCGACGCACACTCTGGTCCTCGACCAGCGTGCTCGCCACGAACCGCTCGGTCTCTTCCTTGAAGGCGGCGAGCAGGGTTTCGTCGTAGTGCGGATACTGCCCCGGGTCCACCACGACCTCGCCCACGCGTCGCAGGTTGAGCCACTGCGCGGTGAAGTCGTCCACCAGCGCCGTCGTGGCCCGCGGGTCCGCGAGCAGACGGCGTGCTTGAGCCTCGAGCACGGCGGGCTCCGAGAGGCGGCCCGCCTCGGACGCGGCCAGCAGCTCGTCGTCCGGGACGCTGCTCCACAGAAAGAACGACAGACGGGAGGCCAGCTCGAGGTCACTCACCGGGAAGGTCGAGGCCTCGGCCGACAGGCCGCCCGGATCCCGCTCGACCCGCAGGAGAAAGTCGGGGTCGACCAGCATCCGCTCGAGCGCGAACTGGACCCCGTGGTCGAATCCGCCCCCGTCGCGTCCCTCGTCGAAGAAGCTCATCAAAACCGACAGGTCTTCTTCCTGCACCGGACGACGGTAGGCGCGACGCGCCAATCGGGAGAGGATCTCGCGCGCACACCCGACCTCGTCCTCGACCGCCGCCGGTCGGCACGAGAAGATCGCCCGCCGGCTCGGGGTATCGACGTCCCGTGACGTGGTCTCGTAGGGCCCGCCGATCTCCACGGCCCCCACCGCGGCGTTGCCCATGTAGATCTGGTCGTTGGTCAACACCCGACCACGTTGCAATGGTTGCGGCAGGCCTTCGGGCTCCCAGTGTTCGCGCACGAACGACACCCCGACCGTGCGAGGCCCCGCGGCCACCTCCACACGCACCTCGAGCCCCGCATCACCGGTCAGCTGCATGTAGGTTTCCCAGTCGGGGTCACCGGCGAACCCCGGCTCGCCGTCGCCCGCGTAGCTTGCCGCGGCCGGCGTGCCGGGCGCATCGCCTCCCACCTCGAACCGCTCCAGCAATCGACCGTCCAGCCGCACCTCCAGCTGCTGCGGCCACCCCATGCCCATCAGATAGGCCTGATACTGCCGGCGCAGCTGCACCGTGATGATGTAGTCGCCGTCGACCGGAAAGTTGTAGTCGATGGCCATGCCACCACGCGACCCGAGCGGCAGCGCCTCACTCTGACGCTCGTCCTGCACCACGTGCAGCGGAATCTCGAACGTGTCGACCGCCGCCACCGACGGCGTCAGCCCGACCGCCAGGCGCGTCACCTGCCGCGCCACCGAGAAGTAGCGTTCGAGATGCGAGCGCGAGATCGTGAGCACGTCGGCGAAATTGTCGAAGCTGCCATCGGCGGTCTCGTCGCCAGGCAGCAGCTCCGTCACGTCGACCTCGAGATCGAAGAGGTCCCGCACCGCGTTGGCGTATTCGGTCCGGTTCAACCGATGCACCGGGCTCTCGCGGCCCGGGTCTGGTGCGGCCAGCCAGGCGGTGTCGAGAACCGTCTCCAACCGCCCGGCGATCAGGTCGTAGGTCTCAGCATCGGGACGAGGCCGGGCCGGCGGCGGCATGGATCCCGCCCGGAGCTTGGCCACGACACGCTCCCACAGCTCCGGATCACCGGCGGGCTGGTTGGTGTCGACGGTCGTGGCGTCGAGTGAAAGTCCCGCGGTGCGCAGCCGGTCGTTGTGACAGGACACACAGTAGCGATCGAGCAGCGTGCGCAGTTCGGCACCGTGCGGCGACGAGTCCCCCTGCGTCGCCGCCTGCCCTCCGGCCAGCCCCACCGCGGCTGGCGCGCCGATCAGCGACGCCACCGCCACCGCCACCACACGCCGGGCCGGCGACACTCGCCCAACCGATTGATGCATTCCTGAGCCTGTCACCTTCCTCTGCGCGCACCGGGACCCGCCCCCAGGCGCACCGGAACGGGTCAATTGTCGCTGATCGCCCGAGCCGGGTAAAGGACACCCGGAGCCTGCGCAACCGCCGCCGTCCTGTGTGATGATGACTGTGTGATTCGCCGCTGGTTCTTCACTGGCGCCGTCGTCGCTCTCGCCGCCACCGCCGTCGCCGCCGCCTACGCCCCCGCGGCCCTCTGGGTGCTGCTGGTGATCGCACCGCTCATCGGGCTCGGGCTCTACGACGTCGTGCAACGCGAACACGCGATCCTCAGAAACTTCCCGATCATCGGGCACGTCCGGTATCTGTTCGAAGCGGTCCGCCCGGAGATCCAGCAGTACTTCATCGAGTCGAACACCGACGCCTTCCCGATTGCGCGGGAGTTTCGAGAGATCGTCTACCAGCGCGCCAAAGGGGAGCTGGAAACCCGCCCCTTCGGCACCAAGCGGGACGTCTACCAGCTCGGCCATGAGCTTCGGCTCGCTGTCCTCGCGCGCGGTGCTGGCCCTCAACGCCGGAGCCAGGGCGGGCTGTTTCGCCCACAACACCGGGGAGGGGGGGATCGCTCCCTATCACCTGGAACCGGGCGGCGATCTGATCTGGCAGATTGGCACGGGCTACTTCGGGTGCCGGACACCCGATGGGCAGTTCGATCCGGCGCGCTTTCGCGATCAGTCGGCCCAAGACGCGGTCAAGCTCATCGAGCTGAAGCTCTCGCAGGGTGCCAAGCCGGGGCACGGTGGCGTGCTGCCGGGCAACAAGGTGACCACGGAGGTGGCTCGCATTCGTGGTGTGCCCGTCGGTGAGACCGTGCTGTCGCCGCCCGCGCACTCGACCTTCGACAGCCCGACGGGGCTTTTGGAGTTCATCGCGCAGCTGCGTGAGTTCAGCGGCAAGCCGGTGGGATTCAAGCTGTGCGTCGGCCACCGGGTGCAGTTTCTCCGGATCTGTCGGGCGATGCTCGACACCGGGATCACCCCGGACTTCATCACGGTCGATGGGGGCGAGGGGGGCACCGGCGCGGCGCCGCTCGAGTTCTCGAACTCGGTGGGCATGCCGGCGCGCGACGGCTGGATGCTCGTCAACAACGCCCTCAAGGGCGTCGGCCTGCGCGACCGGGTGGTGGTCATCGCGGCCGGAAAGATCCTGACCGGCTTCGACATGGCGCGCGCCCTCGCGGTGGGGGCCGACGTG
>CAJWMX010000028.1 GCA_913043805.1 uncultured Acidobacteriota bacterium
TAGCGAGAACAGCTTCCACCAGATCTGGTCGACCGTCGTGGACCCGAACTCTCGTTTCGTCAACCCTGCCGATCGTGCGCCAGCCGGAGAGGTCTGGCCGATCATCGAGAGTGGTCCGCCGTCCGACAAAGTCGATCTGCTGGTGATCGGCGACGGCTACACGGCCGACGAGATCCCGAAGTTCCACGCCGACGCGACCAGGCTGGTGACCGCGCTGTTCGAGGAGGAGCCGTTTCGCAGCCGGCGGTCCGATTTCAACGTCTGGGGCCTCGACCTGCCGTCGGCCGAGTCCGGCGTGAGCCGTCCGCGTGCCGGCCAGTTCCGCCGCACTCCGGTGTCGGCGGAGTACAACATCTTCGACTCCGAGCGTTACGTGCTCACCTACGACAATCGTGCCCTGCGCGATGCGGCGTCCGCCGCGCCGTATGAGTTCCTGGAGATCCTGGTCAACGAGGATCAGTACGGCGGCGGAGGGATTTTCAATTTCCAGGCGACGGCGGCCGCCGATACCGGGTTCGCCGAGTATGTGTTCATCCACGAGTTCGGCCATCACTTCGCGGGGCTGGCTGACGAGTACTACACCTCTGATGTCGCCTACGAGACCGGCGGGGCGTATCATCCCGAGCCTTGGGAGCCCAACGTCACCGCGCTGCACGATCCGGCGAATGTGAAATGGGGCGACCTGATCGAGGCCGACACGCCCATTCCCACCCCGTGGGACAAGGCGGCTTTTGAGACCGGGAGCACGGCGGCCCAGTCCGAGCGCCGCGTCCTCCGCGACGAAGGGGCGCCCGAAACGCGCATGGACGATCTCTTTACCGCCCAGATGGAACGGGAGACCGCGCTGCTGGCCACCATGCCGCATGCCGGAAAGGTGGGCGCCTTCGAAGGCGCCTCCTACGAGCCGACCGGACTGTATCGGTCTGAGGTCGACTGCCTCATGTTCACCCGCAACCCGGTTGGGTTCTGCCGGGTCTGCAGCCGCGCTATCGAAAACGTCATTGACCAGTACTCGCGACCGTAGCAGGCGGAATACATGACCTCGGAGTTCATCGACGAGTTGGAGCGGCGCATCGGGTCCGAAGCCGTCGTGCGCGATCAGGGCGAGCTGCTGACCTATGAGTCGGATGGCCTGGTCTCACATCGCTCCCGGCCCGGCGTCGCCGTGCTGCCTCAGACGGTCGAACAGGTGCAGGCGGTGGTCCGTGCCTGTCACGAGGCGGATGTCCCGTTCGTCGCCCGTGGCCAGGGCACCGGCCTGTCGGGCGGGGCGCTTCCTCACCCCGAGGGCGTGCTGATCGTGATGACCCGGATGAATCGGGTCGTCGAGATCGACATTCCGAACGAGCGGGTCACCGTCGAGCCCGGCGTGATGAACCTAGAGGTGACCCGTCAGGTGGCCCCGCACGGCTACTACTACGCGCCGGATCCCTCCAGCCAGGTGATCTGCTCGATCGGGGGCAACCTCGCCGAGAACTCAGGCGGCGCACACTGCCTGAAGTATGGCTTCACGGTTCACCACGTCTTGGGAGCCGAGGCCGTGCTGCCGGACGGCACCCTCGTCCACGTCGGCGGAGCGGCGGTCGATACTCCCGGGCTGGACCTGCTCGGCGTTCTGGTGGGGTCCGAGGGCACGCTGGCGGTCGTGACCAAGGTGACGCTGCGGTTGCTGCGGCGCCCCGAGTCGGTGCGTACGCTGCTTGCCGCGTTCGACTCGACTGACGACGCGGGCAATGCGGTGTCTGACGTCATTTCAGCCGGCATCATTCCGGCCGCGATCGAGATGATGGACCGCACCACAATCCGTGCCGCCGAGGCCGCTGTCCAGCCAGGATTTCCTGACGCCGAGGCCGTGCTGATCGTGGAACTGGACGGGCACCAGGCCGAAGTGGCGGCGCAGTTCGAGCAGATCGAAGCGATCTCCGCCAAGAACCAGGGGTGGGGCGTGCAGGTGGCGCGCGACGACGCGCAGCGCGGCCGGATCTGGATGGGCCGTAAAGCGGCGTTCGCCGCGATGGGGCGGGTCTCGCCGAGTTACTACGTTCAGGACGGGGTGATCCCGAGGAGCCGGCTTCCCGAGGTTCTTCGGCGGATCCGAAAGCTCGAGCAGGATTCCGGGCTGACCATTGGCAACGTGTTCCACGCCGGAGATGGCAACCTGCATCCGCTGGTCTGCTACGACGATGCGGTGGACGGGCAGGCGGAGCTGGCCGAACAGGTCGCGTCGGAGATCCTGTCCTACTGCCTCGATGTCGGTGGGTCGCTGACCGGCGAGCACGGCATCGGCGCCGACAAGGCGTGCCACATGCCGAAGATGTTCACCGACGACGACCTCGCGACGATGCAACGCGTCAGGGTGGCCTTCGATCCGAAGGGGCTCTGCAATCCGGACAAGCTCTTTCCGACACCACGGCTGTGCGGCGAGGTGCCCGGGCCGTATCGCGCGCATCCGGCCGAAGCGGCTGGACTCGCGGAGCGGGTGTGAGGGGTCATGCACGACGCTGAGGGCCGGCGCGCGGGAGGTGCCGCTGACGCGGTTGATGGGGTCGTTCCTCGGTGGGTGGCTGAGCCGGCGAGCCAGGAGGGTGTCGCGCGGACGCTCACCCAGGCGGCGGCCGACGGCCACTCGGTGCTTGTTCAGGGCGGCGGCACCAAGCTGGGCTGGGGACCACGGCTCGAGACGATCGACGTCCTCCTGAGGACGGGGCGGCTCAACGAAGTAGTGGCCCATCGCCACGGAGATCTCACGGCCACCATGCAGGCCGGAACGACGCTGGCCGCGACCAACGAGCGTCTCGGTCAGTATCGCCAATGGCTGGCCCTCGATCCGCCCGACAGCACGCGGGCGACGGTCGGCGGAATCCTGGCCACCAACGATGCCGGTCCCCGGCGTCATCGCCACGGAGCGCCCCGGGACCTGATTATCGGCATGACGCTGGTCCGCGCCGATGGTGTCACGGCGCAGAGTGGCGGCATCGTGGTCAAGAACGTCGCCGGCTACGACGTGGCCCGGCTACTCACGGGATCGTTCGGCAGCCTCGGCGTGATCGTCGACGCGACCTTCAAACTGGCGCCGCTGGCCGACGCGTCTCGCACCGTGGTCGTCGAACTGTCTGACGCCCCGCTCGTCGCTGCCTATGCCACGGATCTGCTCAGCCGCGGGTCGACCCCCGCCGCCATCGAGCTGGCGACCGATCCGCTGCGAGTGATCCTGAAGTTCGAGTCGCTCGAGTCGGTGACCGCCGGGCAGGCCGAGGAAGCGATGGCGCTCGCCACGAGCCACGGTGGGGTGGGGCAGCTGCTCGACGCCGACGCGCAGGATCAGTTCTGGACCGGACATGAGCGGCGGGTCTTCGCCGAGGAGGGCACTCTGCTCAAGGCCGTGGTGATGCCGGCCGACCTCGCGTCGTCGCTGAGCTGGCTCGACGAGGCCGCCGCCAGTCGCGGGCTGTCCTATGTGTTGACCGGCCAGGCGGCGCTCAGCGTCCTGCACCTTCGATTGATGGGGCCGGCGGAGCAGCAGGCCGCGCTGGTGTCGGCGTGGCGTGAGCGCCTGACCCTTGGTCGCGGGAGCGTGGTCGTCAGACGCGCGTCGGCCGAACTCAAGGCATTGACTGACGTATGGGGACCTCTGGGCGATACGTTCGAGGTAATGCGTGAGGTGAAGCGGCGCTTCGATCCGCGGGCGACCCTCAATCCCGGCCGTGGCCCGGGCGGGCTGTAGCCGTTCCCTCAGCGAGGTAGCGCCTCACCTCGGATCGACGCATCCACCAGTTCGACCAGGTGGTAGGTCGCCAGCGGTGTTCCCGCCTGTTCGAGGCGACTCGCGATCTGCAGCAAGCAGCCTGGATTACTCGACGCCACCGCGTCGGCCCCCGTGCTGCTGATGTGTCCCGCTTTCCTGTCGCCGAGCTCAGTGGCCGTGTCCGCCTCGACAAGGTTGTAGATCCCGGCCGATCCGCAGCAGATGCCCGCTTCGGGCACCTCCTTCACGTTCAGTTCAGGGATCGTCTCAAGGACCCGACGTGGTTCGGCGCTGACCCCTTGCGCGTGCTGCAGATGACACGCGTCGTGATAGGCGACGCTGAGCGGCACCGGGTGGCGTGGTGCGCGCGGTTCCAGTTCGGCCAGTAGTTCCGAGATGTCTCGACACTTGTCGGCCAGCGCCTGGGCGCGTTCCGCATAGCGCGCGTCGTCGCGGAGCAGGTGCCCGTATTCCTTGAGTGTCGAGCCGCATCCCGCCGCGTTGATGACGATCGTGTCCACCTCGGCGGCCTCGTTCTCGAAGGCATCGATGAAGCGCCGGGCGGCGTCGGCCGCGTCCTGCTCCTCACCGGCGTGCAGCATCAGCGAGCCGCAGCACCCCTGCGAGGGAGGGATGACGACCTCGCAGCCTTCCGCCGTCAGGACCCTGATGGTGGCGCGGTTCACCTCGTCGAAGAACACCCGTTGCACGCAGCCCAGGAGCAGCCCGACCCGCCGCCGTCGTTCGCCAACCGCCGACACTCGATACGGCGCATCACTCCAGGCGCCCTTCAACGACACCGGAGGCAAGACGGCTTCCATGGCCTGCAGCCGCTTCGGGAGCAGGCCGAGCAGGCCGGTGGCGCGCGCCAGTCGCTGCAGCCCCAGCCGCTGATAGCCCCACAGTTTGGTGGCGACGACCCGCAGCCGGTCCGGGTGTGGAAACAACGTGAAGATCAGGCGACGGAACAGGAGGTCCGCCAGGCTACGGTCGATCTTCCGCTCGACCTGTGGCCGCGTCGCTTCCAGCAACTTGTCGTACTGCACGCCTGACGGACAGGCGCTGACGCATGACATGCAACCGAGACACGTGTCGATGTGTCGGGCAAACGGCTCCGTCAGATCCGTGTCCCCATCGAGGGCTCCCTTGATGAGCGCGATGCGTCCACGCGGAGAGTCCGTTTCGCGCCCCCACAACAGATAGGTCGGACAGGCAGGCAGGCAGAACCCGCAGTGCACACAATCGGCCACCAGGGCCGAGTCGGGCTGGTGGTGGCTGTCAAAGGCCGTGGACATCGGCGAACAGTCTACCTTGGGGGCGGAAGGACGCGGCAGTATGATGCGGAGGCCCGCCCCGAGGGGAGAGGAGGCATGGAGGCTGACGATGGCGAGAGCGATTCGAATCCACGAGCATGGTGGACCTGAGGTACTGCGCTGGGACGAGATTGATCCGGGGCAGCCCGGACCTGGACAGGCGCTGATCCGACAGACAGCCGCCGGCCTCAACTTCATCGACGTCTACCATCGCACCGGTTTGTATCCCGTGCCAGCGATGCCCGCCGTGATCGGCAACGAGGGCGCGGGCGTCGTCGAGGCGATCGGAGATGGTGTCACCGACGTAGCCGTCGGCGACCGGGTGGCCTACGCCATGAGCCTGGGCAGCTATGCCGAGCAACGCGTCCTCGACGCAAGTCGCCTGGTCAAGGTGCCCGATGCCATCACTGACCAGCAGGCGGCGGCGATGATGCTCAAGGGCTGCACCGTGCAGTATCTGATCCGCCGGATCTACCCGGTGAAGCCTGGCGACACGATTCTCGTCCACGCCGCCGCCGGGGGCGTCGGCCTGATCGCCTGTCAATGGGCAAAGTACCTGGGAGCCACGGTGATCGGCACGGTCGGCACCGACGAGAAGGCGGAGTTGGCGCGGGCGCATGGCTGTGATCACCCGATCGTGTACACCCGCGAGGATGTGGTCGCGCGAGTCAAGGAGGTGACCGACGGCGCCGGCGTGCCCGTTGTCTTCGATTCAGTGGGGAAGGACACCTTCGCGGCCTCACTTGATTGCCTGCAGCCACGGGGATTGATGGTGAGCTACGGGAATGCGTCGGGCGCGGTCGAATCATTCAGTCCCGGGCTGCTCGCGGCAAAGGGATCGCTGTTTCTCACGCGTCCCACTTTGGCCAGCTATATCGCCACTCGCGACGAGCTCGATGCGACGGCCGACGACCTGTTCTCGGTGGTCGCCAGCGGCGCCGTGAAGGTGGAAGTCAGTCAGGCGTTCCCTCTGCAGGATGCGGCGCAGGCGCACCGCGACCTGGAAGCACGGAAGACCACGGGGTCGACCGTGTTGCTCATGGAGGGGTAGCCGCCCGCTTCACCGATGCGCATGCCGTTCGATTACTCCCCGGACGCGCTGGGCGTCGACCTCTTTCTGGTGGCGGGAGACTGGTCGACTTCACACCGTGGTCTCGATCTACTGGACGGCGCTGGCGTATCTGGTCGAGCCGCGCACGCCGGCTATCTCCGGGTGGTGGCGGCCGAGCACTTCATGTCATTGAACAGTGTCGGGGACGGTCGTGTCTTCAAGCCATCGGGGTCGTGAGATTCACCATGCGACGCACACAATCAGTCGACGACGCTCAGCGGCGCCCACGCGTCGAGAGCTCGCGGCTCGGCGCGGTGGCGCTGAGTCTGCTCCTCGTTGTTGCGGCCTGCGGCCCTCAGGCGCCGGAGGCGGATCCCGCGACCGAGCCGGTCGCTTCCGACGCGCTCACCGACGGGCTGCTTGCGCATCGCCCCGCCGTCCCCGGCGTCCAGGGTCTGGTGACGGCGGGTCACCCGCTGGCGGCCATGGCCGGGATGCAGATGCTGACCCAGGGAGGGACGGCCGCCGATGCGGCGGTCGCGGTCCTGGCCCCCCTGAATCTCGTCGAGCCGATGATGTCAGGGGCCGGGGGGAACGGGTTCTTCACCATCTTCGATGCCGCCACCGGCGAGGTGGTCTCCCTCAACGCCACCGGCGCCGCCCCTCGCGCCCTCGACGCGTCCGCGCTGTCGTCGGAGGAGCTCGAGCGCGGAATCCACGCCGGGGTCGTGCCGGGTTTGCTGGGAGGGTGGATTGCGCTGCTGGAACGTTATGGCGTGATGTCGCTCGAGACGGTGCTGGCGCCGGCGATCCGCTATGCCGAGCAGGGACACCCGGTGGACGCCTACGTCGCGCGGTCGCTCGAAGCGTCCCGCGAGCTGTTCGAAGCGCACGCCACGACAGCGGCCGTCTTTCTCCCCGACGGTGAGCTTCCCAAGCCCGGCGCGATGGTCCGGTTCCCGCAGCTGGCTCGAACGTTTCGCCGCCTCCTCGAAGCGGAGGACACTGCGCGTCTGAATGGCGGGAGCCGCAAGTCCGGGCTTCAGGCGGCGTTCCGGCGTTTCTATCGCGGTGACATCGCTCGTGACATGGCGAGGTTCTACCAGGACCGGGGTGGCGCCTTCACCCGCGACGACTTCGCCCGCTATGAGCCGATCTGGGCCGAGCCGGTCCGGACCACCTACCGAGGCTATGACGTCTACTCCAGCCCCACCACCTCTCGCGGCGGTCTCGAAGTGCTGATGCAGCTGAACCTGGTGGAGGACTACGACCTGGCCGCACTGGGGCACAACTCGGCTGAAGCACTCCATCTGGTGGCCGAAGCGATCAAGGTGACCAAGGCTGACGTGTACGCATATGCGGTCGACCCGGCCCAGGCGTCGATGCCCACCGCCGGTCTCGTGTCCAAGACGTTCGCCGATGGACGACGTGCTCTGATCGACCGCGGTCGCGCGATGGCCTTCCCGGAGGCCGGTGTGCCGGACGGCGCCGCGGCGCAGGTCGCCCGCGCCCTTCCGGCGCCTCGACCCGGTGTCGACGAACGGAGTGTTCCCGGAAGCACGACCAGTTTCACCGTCGTGGACGCGGCCGGCAACGTCGTCGTCGCCACGCCGACGCTGGGGAGCGTGTGGGGCACGGGTGTCGTGGTCGGGGAGACCGGCCTCTTCTTCAACAACGGCTCCCGCGTTGGCTCGACCGCTCCCTACCCGGAGCACGTCAACTACGCGCGGGGAGGGCAGGTGCCGATCCTCAACAACTCGCCGACGTTCGTGTTGAAGGATGGCGAACCCGTCCTCGCGCTCGGTACGCCCGGAGGCGAGACGATCGGGCAAACCCAGTTTCAGGTGCTGCTGAACGTTCTCGACTTCGGATTGGGGATCCAGGAGGCGGTCGAAGCGCCCCGGATCTCGCTCGACGCGGACCCGAACTTCTATCGCGCCGGCGCCGACGTGCGAGTGCGGGTCGAAGGTCGCATGGCGCCGACCGTGACGGCCGAGCTGGCCCGGCTCGGTCACGAGGTGGAGCCGGTGTCGGAGTACGTGCTTGGCAACATGCAGGCGGTGTTCTGGACCGAGACGGGCGCCATGCTGGCTGGCGCGGACCCGCGGCGGATGATGTACGCCGTCGGGTGGTGACTCGCGATGTCGACCTTTCCCACACGCTCCCGGCTGCGCGCCCCAGGCTTCGGGCTGGTGCGCCATCACGTTCTGCTTCTGGTCTTTCTACTCCAGTGCACGCCGGTGCTGGCCCAGCCAGCGTCTGACTGGGCCAGGATTCCGGCCGGGTCCTTTCTCATGGGATGCGTGGAGGACGATCCGGACTGTCTCGACAGCGAACGGCCGCAGCATGAAGTGTCCTTCGTGGCGCCCTACGAGCTGATGACCACCGAGGTGACCGTGGCCAGCTATGCGGCCTTCGTCTCCGCCACTGGGCATCGGGCGCCGCCGTCTCCTGACTTTCCACAGGGAGGGGACCATCCGGTCGTCCTTGTCAGTTGGGACGATGCGGCGGCTTTTTGCGACTGGGCCGGGGGACGGCTGCCGACCGAGGCGGAGTGGGAGTACGCCGCTCGTGGTGGACGTGACGGGCTCGTGTATGGCGCCAGCGAGGAGCTGACCCGCGAACTGGCCAACTTCGGGGCGCCGCAGTGTTGTGAGGGCGCGACCGGCGGCGGGGACCACTGGATGAACACGGCGCCGGTCGGCTCTTTCCCCCCGAACCCCTACGGGGTCCAGGACATGGTCGGCAATGTCTGGGAGTGGGTCGACGGGTGGCTGGACGAGGGCTACTACGCGAGCTCGCCGGCCATAGATCCGCCGGGCGCCGACAGCGGCTTCGCCCGGATCGCGCGCGGCGGTTCGTGGCTGAACTTTCCGGCGGTGCTGCGTAGCTCCGTGCGGCTTCCGTTCGCCCAGACGGGGCAGACGAGCAACGTCGGCATCCGCTGTGCCCGTGATGTGGCCGCGCTGGCCGCCGACGACTGATTCGAGTCGCTCACGCTTGCGATCTCGGTCGCCGGCGTGCGATTCTCTGTGGGCGAAACGAGTGTCACCGGTGCGCCCTGGTCCCAGCCGGGACCGGCTGCATCCGTAGTTCAGCAGGAGATTGATGATGAAGTCTTCAACCGGGGGAAACTCTCGGCGGCGATTCATGAAGCAGGCGGTACTGGGCGCCGGCGCCACCGCGGCGTCACTGGGTGCCGGTGGAGCCGTCGCGCGCGCGGCTGAGGAAGAGGACGTCGCGCCGATTACCGTACCGTCCGAGTTCGAGGCGGCGAAGAGCGCCTCGCTCCCGACCGTGGATTTCCCGATGACCGGGGCGCAGGTCTTCGCCAAGGCCTGCAAGGAAGAAGGCGTTGCGGCGCTCTTCTGCTGCCCCGGTAACTACACGGTGGTCCATGCGATCGCCGACACCGGCATTCCGACCTACGGGGGCCGTCACGAAGGGTCGCTCTGTCACGCCGCTGACGCGTTCTGCCGGGTTACCGGCGAGGTCGCGGCGACGTCGGGTACCGAGGGCCCCGGTTTTACCGACATGATCTGCGCCATCGCCGCCGCCAACTCGGCGCGGTCGCCGGTTCTGGTCCTGGCCAGCAACAAGACCGTGTTCGCCGAGGACACCGAGCGGGGTATTCAGGACGCCTATCAGCAGCCCACCACCGAGGGGATGCGCAAGTATGGCAAGCGTCTCATCACGCCGGCCCGGGTGCACGAGTATGCCGGCTACGCCTTCCGACAGCTGAAGAGCGGCGTGCCCAAGCCGGTCCACCTCGACTTCCCGGCCGAGATCGCCAACGGGCGGTTCCGCGACGCGAGCGAGATCGAGTACTACTTCGACAAGTCGAGGTATCGGACTGAGACCAAGCCGTTCCCCGATCCGCAGGCGGTCGGCCAGGCCGTCTCGATGATCCGGGACGCCGAGCGGCCGATGATCGTGTCGAGCAACGGCGTGTTCTACAGCAAGGCGTGGGACGCCATGCGGGAACTGGCCGAGCGGGCCCAGATTCCGGTGGTCGAGTCCGGCGCGATGAAGGGACAGTTTCCGGCCGACCACGAACTGTCGGCCGATACCGCTCCGAGCGCGCTGGCGAGCGCCGATCTCGTGCTGCTGGTTGGCCAGTACTGCATGCCGACCCAGGGCGAGTTCGCGTTTGGTCCCGACACGAAGTACATCCGTATCGACCCCGATGCGGAAGACATCGGTCGAAACCTGCCGATCGATCTCGGTATCGTGAGTGACGAGCGCGCGGCGCTCGAGGCGCTGGCGGCCGAGGTGCCGCGGCTCCGGCACGACGCCTGGGTGGCCGAGGTGGCGGCAGCGCGGGACGCGTTCGAAGCCGAGAACGCGGAGTACTACCAGACCGGTCTGGGCTACACCGACGCGGTCCACCCCGCGGTCATCGGCAAGGAACTGGCTGACTTCGTCCACGGTACCCTGCCCAACGACCGGACGACGATCGTCCAGGGTGGCTACGGCATCGCCCGCTACACTCGCCGCTATCTGCGGAGCTACCGTCCCGCCCAGATCATGAACGGGGCCTACCAGTACGGCGCCATTGGTCCGGATGTGGGCTACACGATCGGTGTGGCGGCGGCGGTGCGCCAGGGCGCTGGCGCCCAGGCCGACTACCAGGGACATCCGATCATCGCCATCACCGGGGATGCCGGCTTCGGCTATACCGGGATGGAGATGGAGACGCTCTCCAAGTACCGCCTGCCGGCGGTCGTGATCGTCTACAACAACAACGCGTGGGGCACCTGGGAAGGCCAGCGCAATAACCAGGTGGGTCTCCCGGTGCATCTGTTCCAGGAGAACCTCCGCTACGACAAGATGGGCGAGGCGCTCGGCGCGCATGGCGAGTACGTCACCACGCCGGCCGACTTCCGTCCCGCGCTTGAGCGGGCCTACCAGGTGGCGCTCGACGAGAGCCGTCCCTCGGTGGTCAACGTGCAGGCCAAGAAGGAGTTCTGGCTGCGCGACCAGTACGCACCCGGCTTCATGGGCAAGATCGAGCCTGGTGTGATGTCCTACTACCACTAGGCCGCCTTCCGGCGGTTCGCTCTCGGGGGGTGCTCGCCGCGGCGAGCACCCCCACCTTTCCTACATTGGCCAGATCACCTCGTACAGGGCGGAAGCCTGCGGCGACCCGGAAGACCACCCGACGGCTCACCCCCGAGCAGTCGCTGGAGCTCGTGCGGGCGAAACTGCAGGCGTACGCGGATCGCGGCGTCTTCCGCGGTTTCAGCGAGCAGCGCAAGGTGGGTGCGTCTCACCGGTTCCGCTTTTCGTGGCTGGGGACCCGCCCGCTGATGCTGAGCTACGTCCCCGAGACCGGTACGTTCATCTTCCGAGCCGTGCTGCCGTCGATGCCGGCTCGCTCACCCCTCTATCGCGATCTCGACGCGTTCGTCGCGGGCCGTGCCGACCCCAAGTTGCCGGATCATCGGCGGGTTGATGGGCGTCGGGCGAAGGCCAGGACTGTGCCGCGGCGCGGCGACGTCTCGCTCGAGCTCGTGGCCACCCGGAACCACCACGAATACGGCGTGCAGAAGCTGGTCAACCTCGTTCACGAGGTGTTCTTGCACCTGCACGCGTATCATCCTGAATACATGTGGGAGCACTTCGATGCCCCACAGGAGTGAACGGAGAGCAAGCATGCTGAGTGGACACCGCACGATGCTCGTGGCGGCGTTGATGTTCGCGACTGCCGCATGGACCCTGTCGGCGCGACAGGCACATCCGGCCGAGCCGCACCGCCATCCCGACGGCCAGGCGCTGGAGAACCCGTTCGAGGCGACCGATGATTCCATCGCGACCGGCCGACAGCGCTATGTCTTCATGTGTCGCGAGTGCCACGGGAACCGGGGGCTCTGTGACGGAGACATGGCTCACGCGGGTGGTGATGTGCCCGATTTCACCGACGGCATCTGGTTGCACGGCGAGAGTGACGGCGAGATCTTCCTGGTGATCAAGGAGGGGGTGACCGCCGACATGCAACCCTACAAGGAGCGGATGGGAGACGAAGACATCTGGCACCTGGTGAACTACCTCAAGACGCTTCAGCGATGACGGGGTCGATCGACTATCGGCCGATGCGGCCCGCCGACACCGAGGCGGTCTCGCGGCTGATTCTCGCGGCGTTCGAGGAGTTCATCGCCGACGAATACACCGACGAGGGCCGACGCGAGTTCGCGCGATTCGTCGAGCCGGCGGCGTTGACCGCTCGGACGACGGAGGGGCACCTCTTCCTGCTGGCCGAGGCGGAGGGCCGGCTGGCCGGTGTGATCGAGCTTCGGAATCACGATCACGTCTCGCTGTTGTTCGTCGATCAGTCTTTTCAGCACCAGGGCGTGGCCCGGGAGCTGCTGACTCGCGCGCTGGCCGTGGCCCGGCCTGCCCGACCTGACCTCGAGCGCGTGACCGTGAACTCGTCCCGCTTCGGGGTCCCGGTCTACGAACGTCTGGGTTTCCGGCAGACCGGACCGGAACGGACGGTCAACGGTATCGTCTTCATCCCGATGGCCCACGAGCTGGCGTCGGACTGACTTTCAGGTAAGTCCAATAGACGCGGCTCTTACAAAACAAATACGGCCGTGCCATCTTTGCTGCCGGCGGTGTCCCCGGGCCGCCGGAGCAGCGCATGTCCGAATCCGACAGCCAGGATGCGGCTCAGACGGGTCCATTCCGGACACATGGGTGACAGTTCATTCCGGAGACATAGGTAACA
>CAJWMX010000029.1 GCA_913043805.1 uncultured Acidobacteriota bacterium
ATAGCACTGCATGTCGAAGAGCACCTTCACATGCTCCTCGAACGAATCGGGGGTACCAGCGGCCGGCCGGTCCACGACCGGCAACTCCCGGTCGGCGTCGGCCTCGGCCCGTTCGATCCGGCGCTCGATATCACGGACCGCCGTCAGATAGTCCGTCAGCTTGGCGCGATCGGAGGCGCCCAGCCCGTGCTGCAGACGCGCCACCTTGTCGGTCACCGCATCCAGGACGCTTCGATCGCGGGCCCGTCGCTCCCGTCGCGCCGCCGGATCCGTGCTCGTGCCATCACCGAAGAGCCGCTCGAACAGCGCGCGCGGATTGCTCTCCATCGGCAGCGGCGTGGTGGGCGAACTCCAGCTGAGCGTGCTCACATAGGCGCAGCTAAACCCGGCGTCGCAGGCCCCGCCGAAGTCCGGCAGTGAGATGCCGACCTCAAGCGACGCCAGCTGCGTCTGCTGCCCCAGGTGCGCCGCGGCAATCTGGTCCATCGAGGTGCCGGCCTCGAAATCGGCGCCCTCGGTCGGCTTGGCGTGCACGCCCGTCAGGAAGGCGCCCGTGATGCGGCCATGGCCACCGGCCGGATCCCCCGGCATCTGGGCGGCCGGCTTGTGGTCCATCCCGGTCAGCACCAGCAGCCGCTCCCGGAACGGCTCGAGCGGCTGCAGGATCGGCGTGAACTCGAACCCGGCACCTTCGGCCGCCGGTGTCCAGTTGTCCATCACCGCACCGTGTGGAACATACACCACGCCGAGCCGCGGCTTGCCGCGCGCCTCGGTCTTGGCCAGCGCGGTCATCGCCGGCACCATGCTCTCGAGCAACGGCAGCGCCACGGCCGTCCCAAGCCCCCGAAGTACCGTGCGTCGAGGCAACGCCTGCTTGGTGATGATCATGACTCCGTGCTCCTCATCTGGAACGGCAGACTCCTGGCGATCGCGACGATGAGCGACGACCAGCGGTAGTCGTCGGCCTCGGCGTCGCGCACGATGGCCCGCAGCGCGGGACGGTCGTAGTAATCGACGCCGCGGCCCAGGGCGTAGGTCAGCAGCTTCTCGGCCACCGTCGCCACGAACTCGTCACGCCGCTCGAACAGGATCGCGCGCATCTCAGGCAACCCGTCGAACTGCGCTCCATCGGGCATTGTCCCCGAAGGATCCACCGGCACGCCACCCTCCTGCTCCCGAAACTTACCCACGGCGTCGAACTGCTCGAGCGCGAACCCGAGCGGATCCATCTGCGCGTGACAGGCCGAGCAGACCGGATTGGCGCGGTGCGCCTCCATCCGCGCGCGCATCGAGGCCGGCTCGTCGGTATCGTCCCGCTCCGGGAGAGGAGGCACGTCGGGTGGCGGGGCCGGGGGCGGCGCGCCCAGGATGTTCTCGAGCACCCATTTGCCTCGCACCACGGGCGATGTCCGGGTGGCATGCGACGTCACGGTCAGGACACTGCCCTGCCCCAGGATCCCGCGGCGACGCTCGTCGTCGAACGCCACCCGGCGGAACCGGCTGCCGTACACCCCAGAAATCCCGTAGTGACGGGCCAGCCGCTCGTTCAGGAAGCTGTAGTCGGCCGTAAGCAGATCCACCACGCTGCGGTCGGCGCGAAGCTGATCGGCGAACAGGAGCTCGGTCTCGCGGACCATCGCCTCACGGAGTGTCTCGTCGAACTCCGGGAACGCGTTGACGTCCGGAGCGACCGACTCCATTCGTCGTAGCTGCAGCCACTGAGACGCGAAGCTGGTCACCAGCGTGGCGGCGCGTTCGTCGGCCAGCATCCGCCGGACCTGCGCCTCGAGTTCGAGGGGGTCGGCAAGACGGCCCGCCTCGGCCACGTCCAGCAGCTCATCGTCGGGCACGCTGCTCCAGAGGAAGAACGACAGCCGCGACGCCAGCTCCAGGTCACTCAGCTGATAGGGACTCCCCGGTTCGAGCCCGCCAGGATCCCGCTCCATCCGGAACAGGAACTCCGGGTCGACCAGCAGGAGCTCCAAGGCGCGCTGAATCCCCGCATCGAAGCCGCCTCGCTGGCGTCCCTCGGAGAAGAACAACCGGAGCGCCCCGAGATCGTCCTCCGACACGGGACGCCGAAGCGCACGTCTCGCCAGCCCGCCGAGAATCTCGTCGGCGCAGGCCGCTTCGTCCGCTTCCGTGGTCGGACGGCAACGGAACAGCCTGGCCCTGGGCGAAGCGGTCTCACCGGCGACAGCCGGCAGAGCGTCCGGTTGGAACGGCCCTTCGACCGCCAGGGTTTCAAGCGCCAGAGGCACCGAGCCGGTGGAAAAAGTCCAGAGCGGGAGACGCTCCGGCGCCACGCCCTCATTCGCGCGCGCTCGTCTCAGGAACGACGCGCCCACCAGGTGGCTGCCGGCCGTGACCGGGAGACGCACCACGACCGCGCCGTCCTCGAGCGCGCCGCCAGTCGCCGGCGGCGACGTCCCGTCCGGCCAGTCGCCTACCGGCACCGCCGCCACCCGGGCCCCATCGAGCCGCACGTCGACGAGCTGTGGCTCTCGCGGCCGCCCCGCCAGGGTCACCCGCAGCCGATACTCGCCGTCTCGCGGAAAGTGGTGTCGCACTGCGGTACCGCCGCGAGAGCCGAACGGTAGGTCCTCGCTCATCCGACGGTCCTGGTGCGCCAGGTGGGATACCTCATAGAGCACGACATCCCGCTCGATCTCGCGCGCCTCGACGGCCAGACGCGCGACGCGACGCGCCGCTGACATGTAGCGCTCGAGCAACCCGGGCGACACGGTCAGGATGTCGGCGTTGTTGTCGAAGCCGAACGCCATGTCGTCGGCAGGCAGGAGGGCCTCGACATCAATCCCGACCCCGAACAGGTCGCGGATGGCGTTCGCATACTCCTGGCGGTTGAGACGGTGGAGCGTCGGACGCCCCGGGTTCGGCTCGGCGGCCGCGGCGGCGTCCAGCCCCGATTCGAGCCAGTCGGCGAATCGAGCGTAGACCGCCTCCTCGGGACGGGGTCGTCTGGCCGGCGGCATCGCACGGGTCTGGAGCTTGTGAAGCACCTTCTCCCAGACCTCCGCCCCCGCGCCATCGAGGTCGAAGTCCAGCTCCGCCAGCGACAAGCCCCCCGCCACGCTGCGCGCGTTGTGACACGCCACGCAATAGCGGTCGACGACCGCGCGGTACTCGGCCGCCTCGCTCTCCTGCCCCGACGCGGGGCCGGGTCCGGCCAAACTCCAGCACAGGAGCGCGGCGGCTGCCAGCACGCGGGGTCTAGCGTCCGCCACTAGCGAATGGCCCCTTCGTTGTAGTTCTCGATCATGGCAGCGGGATCGAAACCCGCGCTCCCAAGCGCCTGGAGCAGCTCCGCCGTGGTCCCGCCTCCGAGGCCAGGCAAGAGAACGTGTCCGCCGCCCTCAGCGATCATCAGCGGCGTGATGCCCCGCTCGTCGGCCACGTCGAGCTCGGCCCCATGATCGAAAAGCAGCTGGACGAGCTCGTCGGAGCGGATGTGAGCCGCCCCGTGCAGCGCGCTCCGCCCACGTTCGTTGACGGCATTCACCGGAGCATTCCGCTCGAGGAGAAAGGTGACGGCCGCAATCGACTCTTCACGCGTGACCCTGGTCTCGGCCGGCACATGCCCGATCCCCGAGGCCACCATCAACGGCGTGGTCCCTTCTTCGGTCGTCAGGCTCAGGTCGGCACCGGCACCTGCCAGCGCCCGCATCACCGGCACGTCAGCGTCGAGGGCGGCCAGGAGAAACGGGGTGGAGCCGATCATGCTCACGCGGAACCGGGCACTCGCGAAGCCGAAGGCAGGTGGACTCTTCGCGAGCCGCGCATCCGGGTCTGCGCCGTGGGCAAGCAACGCCTCGACCAGCCGTAGCCGGCCAGGCCCGACCTCGTTCAGGAAGCGCCACTCCGGTTCTCTCGCCGTCTCGATCCCCTGCAGGGTGCCGGTGAGCTCGGTGTGCCACGCACCGGCCGCATAATGGAGCGCCGTGTACCCGGGTGCGGCACGATTCGGGTCGGCGCCCTGCTCGAGCAGCGCGATCGCGGCATCGGCATGGCCACGCACGACCGCCACCAGCAAGGGGGTCAACCCGTCCGGCGTCTCGGCGTTCACGTCGGCACCCGACTCGATCAGTAGCTGCGCCAGGGCGGGCACGTCATGCCGCGCGGCTATCAACAGCGGCGTGAACCCGCGGAACGAGCGGGCGTGCACGTCAGCCCCCTGCGATACCAGCGCCGCGGCCACCGCGATGTGTCCCTCGCCCGCCGCCGCCATCAGTGCCGTCTGTCCGTACCAGGCGTCGACCTTCGCGTGATCGGCGCCCGCGTCGAGCAGCGCCGTCACCGCCTGCGCGTCGCCGGTGCGGGCACAGGTCATCAGCGGGGTTTCGCCGGTCTCGCGCGCCAGGTTCGGATCGGCCCCGGCCGCCACCAACCGTGAGACGACAGCGGCGGACCCGTTCTCACAGGCCAGCCCAAGCGCGGTCACGCCATAGTCGTTCTGCGCGTCGGGGGTCGCACCATGCCGCAGGAGCAGGCCGACGCTCTCGAGGGCGTCGTGATAAGCAGCCCAATGGAGCGCGGTCGCCCCGTCCGGCTGTCGGGCATCCGCGTCCGCTCCAGCCTCGAGGACGGAAGCGAGCTCGTCCCAGGCCCCTGCCTTCGCCACCTCGACCGGCGACTGGGCCACCGCCGGCGCCGAGAATCCGGTCAGCAGGATGGTGAGGGAAAGTATCCAGGCGACAGGCGAGAATTCGCAGCGCATGAGCTGACTCCAAGTCTCACTGTATACCGAGAGATCCTGCCAAGGATACCTCGGGTGTGCCCCCTTCTCAACGGGCTGAGGCCGGGCCTAGCGGATCTGGACCACCGTATTTCCCCGCCCTTCGTTGCGCTCGAACAGCTCGAAGGCCGCAACCGCCTCGTCGAACGGGAAGAGGCGGTCGACGCGTGGCGAGAACACGCCGTCGGCCATGTACCCCAGCATCTGGGCGACGTTCGCCTGGTGCTCTTCGGGGTGATCGTTGGCCCATCGGGCCCAGATGCTGCCGATGACGGTCGCCTCCTTGATCAGTATGACCCCGGGCCGGATCGGCTTCTGGCCCGCCGTGAAGCCCACGAGGCAGATCTTGCCGAGCGGACGGATCACCGATGTCAGGGCGGCCTCGAACAGCGGCCCCTGGACCATGTCGACGACAACATCGACGCCCTCAGGGTGCCCCAGTTCGGCCGCGGCGGCCCGCGCCTCGTTCTTGAACGCCTTGAAGCTGTCGCGGTCGCGGCCGTAGCACAGCACCCGGTCCGGGCCCGCCGTCTCGGCCCGCTCCGCCTTCTCCGGGGTACTGACCGCCGCGATCACCTTCCCGCCCAGCGCCTTGGTGAGCTCGACCGCCGCCATGCCGACGCCGCCCGATGCTCCATCCACCAACACCAGGCTGCCCGGGCCAACCTCGCCGAGTGTCTTGAGCGAATGAAAGGCGGGAAAGAAGTTCCGGCCCAGGTTCGCGACCCGCGCCAGTTCGATCCCATCCGGCACTTTCCAGGCGTGGGTGCCTGGCACCACCGCCAGCTCCGCCAGCCCGCCAATCTGCATCTGGGCGATGACCTGATCGCCTTCCGCGAGATGGGTCACGCCCTCATCCACCTGAACCACCCGACCGGACACGTCCATGCCGGGGACATAGGGCAGTTCCGGCTTGTGCTGATACAACCCCTGAGCCTGCAACGCATCGGGATACTGCACCCCTGCAAAGTGCGCCTCGACCAGCACCTCGCCGGCGCCGCAGACCGGATTGGCGACCTCGTCGACGGTCAAGACATCGCGAAGCGGGTCGGGAGCCTCCTTCGGCTTCCCGGAATCGTCGAGGGCGGCGTAGCGATGGCAACGGACGGCTTTCATCGGATGGAAGTCCTTTCTTGTCCGCCCAGAGGGACGGATAACCGGCTGATCATACCGGTTGGGTCGACCTCGCGGGGTGGCTTCGACGCTAGGCCGGTCCGGGCCGACCCCCGACCGAGACCCGCTGACGGCGTCCGCCCCAGGTACCGGGCTGGCCCTGGACGTGACCATCGAGCGCCATCCCGCACACGGTGCAGTGCCCGCTCTCATCGAGCGCCCAGGCCTTGATCTGGTAGCGATCTCTCGCAATCACGGAGCATCCACAGCCGACACAAGACGTGCTCTGCCCCTCGGGGTCATGAATGTTGCCCGTGTAGACGTGTCGCAGCCCGGCGCCGAGGCCCTGCCGACGGGCGCGGCGCAGCGTGTCCGGTGGCGTCGGCGGAGCGTCGGTCAGCTTGAAGCCAGGGTGTAACGCGGTGAAGTACAGCGGAACCTCAGGCCCGGCCTCCTCCGCGACCCAGTCGCAGAGTCTCGCGACCTCGTCTTCGGAATCGTTGTGCCCCGGGATCAGCAACGTCGTGAGCTCGGCCCACACCTCTGTCTCATTGGTCAGCCACCGGATGGTGTCGAGCACCGGGCCAAGCTCGGCAAAGCACACGCTCCGGTAGAAGTCGTCGGTGAACGCCTTCATGTCCACGTTGGCCGCGTCGATATGCCTGAAGAATGGCGGTCGCGCTTCGGGGGTGATGTAACCGCTCGTCACGGCGACCGTGCGCACGTCTCGCTCATGCGCCGCGACGGCGCAGTCGATGGCGTATTCCGCGAAGATGATCGGGTCGTTGTAGGTGAAGGCCATGGTGTCACATCCGCCGTTCACGGCAGCCTCGGCCACCATCGCCGGTGCGGCGGCTGACGAGAGGACGTCGTCCTCGCGCGCCTTCGACATGTCCCAGTTCTGACAGAACCGGCACCCCAGATTGCACCCCGCCGTGCCGAACGAAAGGACGGCCAAGCCCGGATGGAAGTGGTTCAGCGGCTTCTTCTCGATCGGCTTGATGCAGAAGCCCGACACGCGACTGTAGCTGGCCAGCACGATCTCGCCGTCTCGTGCCTGTCGGACGTAGCAGAAGGCCCGCTGCCCCTCGTGCAGCCGGCAGTAGCGGGGACACAGCTCGCACTGCAGGCGGCCGTCGTCACGACGACGCCACCACTCCCCCCGGACCACGCCCGGAGCCCGCTCGACGCGCGAACCGCCTTCCTGAGACATCGCGGGTAGCAGCATACGGCCACCCGCCGCGGACCTCGCGCGCGTTCGGGTCGGTCGTCTCGCCGTCCCGGTTCAGCCGCACGGGCTCGGCGAAGGTGGACGAGACCACCGAGTCGTCGGACAAACGGATCGACGTCGGCACCCGGACCCGCATGTCGCCCATGCGATGCTCCATGGACACCTAGGACACCCCGTCAGGCCGCCATGCGCCGCTGAGGTCCACCACGAAGTTCCCATCCGGCTGGCGGCCGTCAGGCGAGCCGCTCGCGCGTTCCCCAGCTCGGTCAGCTCGATGTTGCCCATCTGACCGGTAACCGTCAGCTCGGACAACGGCTCGACGAGCGGTTCGGTGAACCCGAGGCGGTGGTCGCCGGCCGAGAGCGACGCGTCAAGGCTGGTCAGGCGGAGCCCGCCCAGATCGATCCGCGATCTCCCTGCTGAACGTCGAGCACCAGCGACACTAGACGATCAGGCGGTATCGAGATGGTGAGCCGGTTTGGCGCGCCGTCGATCGAATCTCCCATCAGGCTCGCCATCATGCGGACCATGGAGCTCGTCGTCGCCCGGAGACGCACGGCGGTCACGGCCCCGTCTCGGCCGACGCCCTCCCGCTCTTCGACCAACTCGTAGTAATTGCCGACCAGTTCGCCTTCGATCTGGATGTCAGAGCCGGGCGCCCCCTTCTGAATCTCGAAGTCTCCATCGGTGAGCTCGATCTCCAGCCGAGCCCCCGCGTCTCTCCTCCGCCGGAGGCCAGCCTGGCCATCGGCGTCAGCGGTATGGACCGGGACGTGGCAACCGCCTCCGCGTCGCCTCGTTCGGCCGCCCCCATTCGCCGCCCAGCCGACCACCACCGCGAGGGTCAGCACCGCCAGGGCGCCGAGTGCGACGACCGATAGGACGCCGTAGATGACGACCTGCTTCCAACCGGTCAGCCGCGAAATTCTGGCCACTCGTCCCCCTTCTGAAGCCTTGGACGAGCCGACGTCGGCGGAGGTTCACGATGTGGCGGCTAGTCCCGCTTGACGACAACCAGGGTGATGTCGTCCTCCGGCGCGCACGCGGCCAGCGCATCCTCGACCAGCGACTCGTGGATCTCTCGCGCGGTCCGGTGCTTCAGCTCCCGCAACCGAGCCTCGACCCGCCCCTGGAAATAGGCGTGATCAGCGTGCTCGGCGAGCCCGTCGGTATAGAGGAGCAGAAGGTCTCCCGCGCCGAGCAGCCGCCATTCGTTCACCTGGTAGGCATCCTTGAACCCCAGAATCGTGTCCTGGACGTCACGGTCGATCACACTCAGTGACGGCTGGATACCGAGCGGGGGAAAGGCGGCGCGCCGGTCGGCGTCGATCTCGACGAACCGGTCTTCCCGACTCGAGAACACCTGCGGTTGCGGCTGGCCCGAGTTGACGAACCGGAACGTGCCAGCCTCCGACACCTCCCCGTAGAGCAGCGACACGAATTTGTGCGCGCCCGACGAGTTGTAGAGCCGGGTGTTCAGGTTCTCGAACAGCTGGGCGGTGATCTGGCCGTGGAGATCCAGCTCGTACAGCGCCCCCAGGAGAAAGGCCTGATGGGTCATCGCCGCCAGGAGCGCGTCGGTCATCCGATGCCCCGACACGTCCAGCACCGCGATCCCTGACCGGCGGCGACACCGGACCAGACCTTCCACGACCGCGGACTCGCCCGCGTCCGAGGCAGCCGCGATCCGGGCATCGAGGTCGTAGCGCTGCTTGAAGTCCACCCAGATCAGGTGGTCGCCGCCGATGGCGCCGCCAAGTGATCGGGTGCCGCCCCAAACATCGATCCCGGCAAGCCGGGGCACCTCCCCCGGCTCCGGAATCAACTGCCGCGCAATCTCCTGAAAGTTGCGCAGCTCCTTCTCGAGCGCGGCGCCGCTCACCCCAGCCTCGTCGAGGCTCACGCTACCGCCCTCCGTCAGAAGCGCGCCGTTACCGGCCCTCGTAGATGTAGCCGACCGTGGTGGCCAGACGATCCGGCTCGGCCGCGAAGTCGCTGTACTGGCTGGGCACCGAGTAGGACTCGATGAACTGCTCGGCTGTTCGGCCGTTCCCCTGCGCCGCCTTTGCCCGGTCCACGATGTCGTTGTAGAAGCCGCTGTAATTCACGACGTCCTGCCACACGAGCGGCACGTCGTTGTGACCGGGGATCACCGTGTCGACACCGCTGATCCCGGCGACCGCCTTTTTCAGCGTCTCGCCGAACTCCAGCGCGCTGCCATTGCCGTTGGCCACGTCGAGGAATGGCAGCCCCTTCCGGGCGAACATGTCGCCGGTCTGCACGGTCCGGGCGTTCCGGTAGACGATCCAGGTGTCGCCGTCGGTGTGACCGCGACCGTAGTAGTAGAGATCGATCTGGTCGGCGCCGCTGCCGAGAGAGGTCCGGTCGGCGAACGTCGTCTTCGGCAGATACTTCGCGTTGTCACCATGGAACGCTTCGCAGTTGGTCACCGGCTCGCAGCTGTCGCGCGACATCTGCGCGAGGGTGTTCTCATGGACGATGAAGTTCACCGTGTCGGGGAGCTCCGTGTTCCCGCCACTGTGGTCATAGTGCGTGTGCGTATTGATGACCGTGGTGATCGGCTTGTCGGTAATCTCTCTGACGTGGCTGATGATGTCCTGCCCGTAGCCGAGAATCTTGGTGTCGACCAGGGTGACGCCCGAGCTGCCGACGAAGATCCCGGTGTTGCCTCCCCCGCGCATCCCCTGTCCACCGGGTTCGTTCCCCAGCATGTAGAGGTTCTCGGCGACCTCGGTCACGACCAGCGTGGACCGCTCCTGCATCGCCTGCTGGGTGCTCACCATCGACACGACGCCAACGAGCGTCAGCGCGCCTAGACATGCCAACCGTTTCATCTGGTTCTCCTCCGTACGTGTGTGTACCCTCCGATGATACAGTCTCGCACCGCTCACCGATACCTCCCCCAGTATGATGCCGACGGATCCAGCCGCATGACATCCATCGCCCACCTCGCGCTCGGCCTGCTCCTGCTCGGGGCGGTTTCACCCGCGCACGCCGTCGCCCAGGCCAACCTCCAGGCCCTACGTGCTCAGGCTAAGGCTGGTAGCCAGGTGGCTCAGTTCGAGTTGGCTGGCGTGTACGCACGCGGCGAACTGGGACTGGCACAGAACCTGGAAACCGCGGCGGTGTGGTTCCAGAAGAGCGCGTCCCAGGGGCACGTCGAGGCGCAGCTGACGATCGGCGTCTACTACCTCCTGGGCCAGGGTGTTCCCCAGGACCACGCCGAAGCCATCCGCTGGTTCCGCCTGGCCGGCGATCAGGACAACGTCTTCGCCCTGAACAATCTCGGCGTCATCTATCAAGGCGTCCCCGAGCCCTTCCGGGCGGCGCAACCGGTCGGGTTGAACCACGCCGAATCGGTCCGCTTTTTCAGGCGCGCCGCCGAACTTGGTCACGCGCCGTCGGCTGTCTACCTGGGTGTGAAGTATCGGGATGGCGATGGCGTCGACCGTGACCCCGCCGAGGCGTTCCGGTGGTATCTCCACGCAGCGGAGCTGGGCGACGTCACGGCACTCGGTGAAGTCGGGGCGATGTATGCGGCGGGCAACGGCGTGGAACAGGACGACGTCGAGGCCTACCGCTGGCTCGAGCTCGCGACGCTCCACATGGCGGGCGGCGACCGCGAAGTGCTCCTGCTCGACCGCGAGATGGTGGCCGAGCGGCTCACCGCCGACCAGATCGCCGAAGCGGAGCGCCGCGCCCAGGGCTGGGAGCCGAACCGCTCCGGCCGCTGACCACCGCGCTCCTACTCCAGCGTCGAGAAGTCGACGCCCCGCTCCTCGAACGCCTCGGTCGCCAGCCTTCCCGCGTTGACGGCCGCCGGCCAGCCTGCGTAGAAGGTCACGTGGAGGATTACGTCAGACACCTCCTGCGGCGTGACCCCGTTTTCGTCGAGTCCCCGGCCGATGTGGGTGCGAAGCTCGTTGGTGGCATAGAGCGCCTGGTTCACGGCGATGGTCAGTAGGCTCCGGTCACGCTTCGACAGCAGGGGACGCTCCCAGACGTCGCCATAGAGCACGCTGTTGCGCAACGCCCCCAGCCGGGGCACCGAAGCATAGGCACGGCTCAGCTCGGCGCCCGGACCGGCCACCGCTTCGACCTCCGGCGCCCGCGGGAGCTCTCCCAGAGCGATGCCGCGCGACTCGAAGACCTCGGCCGCGGTCAGCGACGCCTGCACGCCGGTTGGCCATCCCGCGTAGAAGGTGACGTGGAGGATGATCTCGGAAATCTCCTCGGGGGTCAGCCCGTTGTCGAGGCCACGTGGGATGTGAATCGCCAGCTCTTCGCGGGCCAGCGCCTGGAGGACGCCGATGGTGATGAGGCTGCGGTCCCGTTTTGACAGCTGCGGCCGTTCCCAGATCTCTCCGTAGACGATCTCATCGCGTAGTTTCTGCAGATAGGGCGACCCGGCGTACAGATTCGGTGGCGCGGCCGGCGGCTCCTGGGCCGCCGCATCACTGTCCATCGGGCTCGCCCCCCCGCACGACAACGCCACCACGCTAGCCATCAACCCCAACCACACTGCGCTCTTGCTCATCGCGTCTCCTCGCGCCCGGATTCTCGCACGTCCGACTTCGCTGGCCCTGCCGCCGGGTATGCGGCAATAATGCCTCACCGCGTCCGACAAGGAGTCTTCGATGCTCAGACGAGTGCTCGCGACCGCCGCCTTCGTTGTTCTCGCCACCGCGCCCGGTGCCGCGCAGGACGGCCCCCGGACGCCATGGGGCACGCCTGACCTGCAAGGGGTCTGGGACTTTCGGACCATCACGCCGATGGAACGTCCGAGCGACCTGGCCGATCAGGAATTCCTCACCGCCGAGGAAGCCGCGAGCCGCAACCAGGCGGCGCTCGACCGGAACGCCGAACTGGCCGACCGGCCGGCCCGTCGAACCTCGGTCGACCCCAGCGGCAATGTCGATCGCGGCGAGGACGGCGCGCCCGGCTCCTACAACCAGTTCTGGTTCGACCGGGGCGACTCGGTCATTTCGACCAACCGCACGTCGCTGGTCATCGACCCCGCCGACGGCCGGATACCACCGATCACCGCCGACGCCCAGGCTAGACGGGACGCGCTGGCCGAAGCGCGGAAGGACACCGGTCCGCACGAACCGACGCCCGGGGGCTGGGTGGAGGATCTCGGTCTCAATGGACTGCAGGCACGCTGTATCACCGGATTCAACTCCGGACCGCCGATGACGCCGGGTGGCTACAACAACAACATGCAGCTGTTCCAGACGCCGGATACGGTCGTCATCTTCAACGAGATGAATCACAACACCCGCGTGATCCCGCTCGACGGCCGCCCGCATGTCGACCTCCGGCTCTGGTCCGGCGACTCGAGAGGACGCTGGGAGGGCGACACCCTCGTGGTCGAGACCACCAGCTTCCTGCGCGAGACGAGCTTCATGCGAGGCGGCTCCACGCGCGACCTCGAACTGGTGGAACGCTTCACGCGTCGGTCCGACGACATTCTGCTCTACGAGGTGACGGTCACCGATCCATCGACCTGGAGCGCACCCTGGACCTACCAGGTGCCGATGCAAGTGAATCCGGACCCGATCTACGAGTACGCCTGTCACGAGGGGAACTACGGAATGGAGACGATCCTGCGGG
>CAJWMX010000030.1 GCA_913043805.1 uncultured Acidobacteriota bacterium
CGTGCCGGCTGGTGCCCAGACTCCTGCATCGGATCACCAAGGTTTCCAGCCTGTAGAGTCGCTGGCTGCCCGGCCTGACGTGACTCGGGCGCTAGCTGTCGCTCGCGAGATCGACGCCGGTTCCGAGCCGGTGCTCGTGGAACTCACCCAGATTCCCGCTCCGCCGTTCGACGAAGCGGCACGCGCCGCCCGGTTCGCCGAGCTACTGGGTGAGGCCGGACTCGCCGACGTGGTCATCGACGATGTCGGCAATGTGCTTGGACATCGTGCCGGTGTCGGCGGCGGTCCGACCGTGGCGGTGGTGGCCCACCTGGATACCGTCTTCCCACCCGGCACCGATGTCACCGTGTCGCGTCGTGGCGAACGGCTCTATGCGCCGGGCATTGGTGACGACACGCGGGGGCTCGTCCTGCTGCTCTCGATGCTGCATGCCCTCGAGGAGACCGGTCTCGAGACCCTGGGCGACCTGCTGTTTGTCGGGAGTGTCGGTGAGGAGGGGCTGGGCGATCTGCGTGGCGTCCGTCATCTGTTGCGAGAGGATGGACCGGCGATCGGGGCGTTCATCGCCATCGATGGCGGGAGCGATAGCCGGGTGGTCAATCAGGCGCTCGGGTCCAGACGCTATCGGGTCAAGGTCACCGGACCCGGCGGGCACTCGTGGGGTGACTTCGGATTGGGGAACCCGGCGCTGGCCCTGGCGCGGGCGATGTATCTGTTCGACGACGCCGCGGGCACGGTGGTCAACACCGGTCCGGCGGCGACCTACAGCGTCGGACGACTGGGGGGCGGGACGTCGGTCAATGCGATCCCGCACGAGAGCTGGGCTGAAGTCGATCTCCGGTCGGTTGACCACGGGCAGCTCGACCGGCTCGACGAGGTGCTGGCGTTCTCTGTGGAGCGCGCCCTCGACGAGCAGAACCGTCGCCGTGACCGGGGTGACGCGCTCGAGGCGTCACTCGAGACGATTGGCGAGCGTCCCTCGGGGACGGTCGCCAGTGACCATCCGCTGGTGAGGGCGGCGATGGAGGCCACTCGCCATCTAGGATTCGTGCCCCGCCTGGGCGCGGCGTCCACCGACGCCAATATTCCTATCTCGTTGGGGATTCCGGCCATCACGCTTGGTCGCGGTGGTCGGAGCGGCGGGGCGCACTCGCTCGACGAGTGGTGGTCTGACGACGAGGCCCATCTCGCCGTGCAGCGGGCGATGCTGGTGGCGCTGGCGGCGGCGGGCGTGCCGGCGCCCTGAAACCAACACACAAAAAAGCGCGCCGGCCGCACGGGGCGGCCGGCGCGCTCGCGAACAGCGACGCTGATGGTTAGCGGTCGCGGTAGGACGCCGTCGGCGGTAGCTGTGCACCCGACAGATCGTCGGGAACGCTCTCCTCGGCGACCACTTCGTGGGTCAGGGTGCCGATGCCCTCGATGCTGGCGCTGATGGTCTCGCCCGCCTGCAGGTAGCCGGAGCCGGTGGCGCGCTCGACGCGTCCCGCGCCGGTGCCGCCGGAGGTGCCGCTCTGCAACACGTCACCCGGGAAGACCGTGATTAGTGAGGAGGCGTACTCGATCAGCTCGGGGATGTTGTGGATCATGTCGCCGGCGCTCGCTTCCTGCACGGTGACGCCGTCGATGACGAGCGTCTGATGCAGCCGCTCCATGGGGTCGCCATAGAACTCCTTCGGCACGATCCAGGGGCCGTGCGGGGCGAAGGTGTCGTGGCCCTTGCCGACGAACCAGTCCGAGCGGGTGGCGTTGCCGCCCGGCGGACGGCCGCCACGGTCGGAGATGTCCATGGCCACCATGTAGCCGAATACATGGTCATAGGCCCGCGCGGCCGAGATGTACTTGCCGGTGCGGCCGAAGACGATCGCCATCTCGACTTCCCATTCGATCTGGTCGCGGCCGAACGGCATGACGACGTCATCTCCACTGCCGATCACCGCCCCGCGGCTCGGCTTCAGGAAAAGATATGGCACCCCACGGTTTTCCTGACGCTCACGTGTGCGTGCCTGCAGTTCCTCCTGCGTGCAGCCTTCGCAGGCGTGGGTGTAGAAGTTCACTGCCGCGTTCATGATCTTGCCCGGGTACATGATGGGTGGACGGATCCGGAGCTCGGACACGTCGTAGACGTAGTCAGCTCGGCCGCTGCCGGTCAACAGGTTGTTGTTGACGGTATGGTTGACAATTTCGTAGAGGCGGTACTTTAGCCCGTACTCGTAGCGGCCAATCAGATCCAGCATGTCGTCCGGCCTTGGTATGGCCGGGTACGCCGGATTCGCCTCGAGCACCATGTTGGCAACCTCGATGTCGATAACATATGAGTCCCTAAGGACTAGTACGACATGGGGGACGCCATGGATGTCGAAAGTGCCGACCTTGAAGGGCTCGACAGGGGTCACCGCCGGTTGGGCGGTGGCGGTGCTCGCAGCCAAGGCCACGATCAGGCCGAACATTAGAGTTCGTCGCATGGTGCTCCTCTTGTGTAGCTGATACGTCGATTGCAAGGCTCTTCTTGTACCCTTGGGCAAGAACACTGTCAAGTGAACGGGCGGGTGTCGCGAGACTCGGTCGTCACGAGAGTGATCGTTCCCGTATACTGCAAAAATTGACGTTTTCGGAGTAAATGACATACGGCTAGGAGCTAGAGAGTCTGTGAAGACGGGATCAAACGGAAGTAAGGCCGGTTCGGTCAGGGTAGTACGGAGCGTAGAGCGAGGCAGGCGTTTGAATAAGGCACTACTAGAGAGCCTGATGGGCGTGATGCTGCTGGTGGCATTGGCCGCTGGGGCAGGTGCGGAGGAGCCGAATGACGGTTCCCAGGAGCTACGGACCGATGGGCGCCCCCAGGCACTGCGGGTGTTTCTTGATTGTGGTCGTGAGTGCGATCGCAACTATTTGCGGCGCGAAATTACGTTCGTTAACTACGTCCGGGATCGGCGTGATGCCCAAGTGCACGTGCTGGTTACCGATGAGGGTACCGGTGGCGGGCGGCAATATACGTTCGAATTCCTTGGCCTCGATGAGTTCGACGGACGTGACGTCACTTACTTTTACGCGGAGAGTCGGACTGATACGGACGATGAAACGAGGGCCGGTGTTGCCCAGGTGCTCCGCGTCGGGTTCCTCCATTACATCATTGATACTCCGCTGGCCTACGAGATCGAGATCGGCACCAACAGTGCTCTTGCCGGGAATGGTCGAGCACGCGACTTGATGGCCCAGCCCGAGGACGATCCTTGGAATTTCTGGGTGTTTCGGATCAATGCCGATGGACGGGCCTCGGGCGAGTCCTCACGGACGAACCGCAGATTCAATGCGTCGGTCTCGGCCAATCGCACGACTGAGGAATGGATTTTCCGGCTGCGGGCTGAGACCTCCTATCGGGAGAGCATTACTGAGTTGAGCAGCGGTGACTTCAAAAACATCAACCGGAACAGCAACATGGACGGTCAGGCGGTCAAGACCTTAGGAGAGCACTGGGGGGCGTCGATTCGGGGAGGACTAAGCCAATCGACGTTCCGGAATCAGGCGCGCAGAACGCGAGTCCTCCCTGGTGTCGAGTTTAATGTTTTTCCCTACTCCGAGTCGTCTAGGCGGGCTTTCTACGTTCGCTACGAGGCCGGTATCCAAGCGTTTGAGTACGAAGAGGAAACGATTTTCGGGAAGATGGAAGAGACTGTGCCATCGCACTCGTTGGAGACGACGTTTGATGTCGAGCAGCCTTGGGGAGATAGTCGGATCCGGCTCAACTACAACTCGTTCCTTGATGACCTGGATAAGTACAGCGTGTCGTTGTCAGGCAACCTCTCGTTCAGGATCGTTCGCGGATTTTCCGTGTTCATGAGCGCTAGTAGCTCACTGGTTCGGAATCAACTGTACTTGCCGAAGGCAGACTTGTCTGATGCGGAGATCTTGGTCGAACGGAGAGCGCTCGCGACCGATTCTCGCTACGAGTACCGCGTCGGTTTTGGTTATACCTTCGGGTCGATCTTCAACAACGTGGTGAATCCCCGCTTCTAGGGTACGAGCCGAGTCGCCGGCATGGCCAAGGTCTACGTCATCCACGAGAACGACGAGTGGGTCCGCCCGCTCCGAGCCGCCTTCGAGGAACGTCAGGTGCCGTTCGAAGAGTGGTTTCTCGGCACTGGCGTTGTGGACCTCACCACCTCGCCTCCCGACGGTATTTTCTATAACCGGATGAGCGCGTCCTCGCATACGCGAGGGCATCGATACGCCCCCGAGCACACGGCGGCCGTGCTGGCGTGGCTCGAACGTCATGAGCGGCCGGTGGTCAACGGCAGTCGCGCCCTGCGGCTCGAGGTCAGCAAGGTGGCCCAGTACGCGGCGCTCGAAGCGGCTGGCGTCCGAACGCCGCGCACCCTGGCGGCGGTGGGGCGTGACGATATCCTCCGGGCGGCGGAGCGTTTCCCGACACCGTTCATCACCAAGCACAATCGGGCCGGCAAGGGACTGGGCGTGCGATTGTTCCGGGAACTGGCGGCGCTGGAGGCCTACGTCGAGAGCGACGACTTCGATCCTCCCCTCGACGGCATTACGCTGCTCCAGCAATACGTGGAAGCGCCAGAATCGACCATCACGCGGGTGGAGTTCGTGGGCGGCGAGCTGCTCTACGCCGTGCAGGTGGACACCAGCCAGGGGTTCGAGCTGTGTCCCGCCGATGCCTGTCGGGTGGATGACGCCTTCTGCCCCACCGCCGGCGAGAACCGGGCGATGTTCACCATCATCGACCGGTTCTCGCATCCGCTGGTCGAGTCCTACGCTCGTGTGCTCGCGGCGCACGACATCCAGATCGCCGGCGTCGAGTTCATCGTCGACGGCGACGGAGTGGCCTACACCTACGACATCAACACCAACACGAACTACAACTCCGAGGCGGAGGCGCTCGACGGACGGTCGGGCATGGGGACGATCGCGACGTATCTCGGGCAGCGACTTGCCGGCGTGGAGGTGTCGGGTCCCTCTGAGACGCTCGCGGCGGCGCCGGGGCAAGGATAGCGATGGCGGGAGACTGGCGACGGCAGCCGCAGCAGGTGTGGCTCAGGCGGGCGCTCTTTCAGGTGCATCTGTGGAGCGGCCTGGGGGTGGGGCTCTATGTCGTCGTCATCAGCCTGACCGGCAGCATCCTGGTCTATCGCAGCGAGTTGCGGCAGTACTTCAACCCGCAACCCCTTGCGGTCGAGGTGGCCGGCTCCAGGCTGACGGCCGAGGAGCTTGTCGCCGCCACCGAAGCGGTGTTCCCCGATGTCCCCGTCGAAGTGTGGACCGAACCGGACGACCCCGGGCTCGCGGTCACGATGTCTGTCGGGCCGTCAGGCGAGCGGACGCAGCTCTTCTTCGACCCCTATACGGGGGAGTATCTGGGACACGCGCTGCCCTGGGGCTGGCGGCTGACCACCTGGCTGCTGGACCTCCACGACAACCTGCTGGCCGGTGAGACCGGGCGCTCGGTCAACGGTATCGGCGCCGCGCTCCTGCTGTTGCTCGGAGTCACCGGCGCCGTGATCTGGTGGCCGGGCATCACGACCTGGCGTCGCGGTCTCGTGGTCGACTGGAGGTCGAACTGGCGACGGCTGAACTGGTCGCTCCACAGCGCGCTCGGGTTCTACGCCCTGCTCTTCATCGTGATGTGGGGCTTCACGGGGGTCTATCTGGCCTTCCCCGAGCCGTTCGGCGCGGTGGTCGACTATCTGGAGCCGTTCGAGGACGACAACTTCGACCCGCGCACCGGGGACAACATCCTGCTCTGGTTCACACGCTTGCATTTCGGCCGGTTCGGGGAGTGGTCGAAACTGCTCTGGGCGCTGATCGGGTTGGTGCCGCCGATCATGTTCGTCACCGGCGGGCTGATGTGGTGGAACCGGGTGGTGCGACCATCTCGGTGAGCCGGGAGGCGATGTAGAATCACTCCGGGCCGCCGAGGGGTGTCCCTCCGATGCGCGAGGAGAATGATGATGCACAGATCTGACAGTCGTGGAGCAGTCGTATCCGCGTGGCGGTCGTCCTGGATCGTCGGCGGGCTGCTGCTGGCGGTCGGGGGCGGAACGGCCGCGCCGGCGCTGGCGCAGGATGCCGCGGCGGAGGTGCCAGATCTGGTCGGTGTCTGGGACGGCGGACCGGCGGTGCGGCGGGTCAACGGACCCAATATGCCGTGGGTGCCGGGCGAGAACTTCCCGGTGCTCAACGAGCGGGCCGAGGCGTATCAGGCGGCATTCGACGAGGCGATTGCTCCCAAGTACGACTGCGTCCCGTCGGCTTCGCCCGCCATCCAATACGACCCCTACATGATGGAAGTCACGCAGTGGCCGGACCGGGTGCTCTTCCGCTATGAGAAAGACGACCAGATCCGCACCGTGTGGCTGGACGGGCGCGAGCCGTCACCGATCGAGTTCACGGTGCAGGGCTTCTCGGTCGGGCGCTACGAAGAGGGAGCGCTCATCGTCGAGACGACTAACTTCGTCTTCGACATCACCGGGTTCGACGACTATAACGGGATCCCGTCGTCCCAGCAGAAGAAGGTGACCGAGCGCTACTGGCGTGAGGGCGACGATCTGAACCTGACGCTCACGCTCGAGGACCCGATGTTCCTGCGAGAGCCGGCTTCCTACACGACCCGCTGGCAGCCGGCTCCGGATGGCTACAAGCTCCAGGCCTACAACTGCGACCCGTTCGAGGCGGGACATCCGCGGAAGTTCCTGGTGCCCAAGTATCAGTAGGCCCGAATAGCGGTCGGCACGGACGCGACTGGGTGTTTTGGGAGCAAGGAGGCACGGTGTGAGACTTCTACTCTGGACGGCGGCAGGCCTGCTGATGACGGTGCTGGTGACGAGCATGCCCGCGGGCGCGCACCACGCTAGCGCGCCCTTCTACGACCCCGAGAAACAGGTGGAGGCGGTCGGTACGGTCACGCAGTTCGTGTTCCGGAACCCGCACTCCTTCGTGTATCTCGATGCGCCGAACACCGATGGCGATGTCGTGGGTTGGGAAGTCGAGATGGGCACCGCGGTGATGATGACGCGTCGCGGATGGACGTCTGACACGATCAAGGCCGGTGACGAGATCCGGGTGGTGGGGCAACCGTCACGCGCGCCAGGCACGTATGGGATCTGCTGCGCCGAACTGACCCGTCCCGACGGAACCCCGATTCGGCCGTAGGCCCGACCCGCTGACGGTCCGTGCGGAGCCTGGGCTAGGGCTCGGCGTCGTCGGACGGTGGCATCGGCGGATACCAGAAGCGGGAGTGGCACGACTCGCAGGCCACCTGGAGTCGACTGCCTCCTTCGAGCAGCGCGTCGACGTCCTGGGCCCGGGTCGCGGCCAGCAGCAGCACGCCGACGTCGTGAATCTCCCGTGCGGCCCGTCGCCAGGCGTCTGGGTTCGCGGCCACCAGGACGGCGATGTCGGCCGGTTCCAGGTCGACACCCGGCATGTCCGAGACCGCGTCGGGGCCAGCGATGGCCCGACCGTCGATACGAAGCAGGTTCCCCGCCTCGACCAGATGCAGGGCGCTCCGTTCGAGGGCGGCCCAGTCGTCGTCGGTCTCGGGCCGCTGCTCGTCGACGCCGTCCAACGTCGACGTGATCACCACCGCATCCCACAGCGCGTCGGCTGCCGGGTCGATCAGGCTCCGCATGAGATCTTCGACCGTCGCGGTCGGCTGAAAGCGCGCCTCGCTGTCCGTCGAACCTTGCGAAGAGGGCGTGGGTGCTGCCGGTCGGCACCCCGTCGCGATTCCGAGCGCGAGCAGCGCCGCCGCGGTGAGACCGGGGCACCGACCAGGACGGGGCCTGTGGCCTAGCGGCATCGGTAGGTATTCTCGAGCGCACGCAGGACCAGGTCGGTATCCCGCTCCGGCTGTGCGATCTGATTGTCTTCCAGATAGCGCACCACGACCCAGACCGCCTCAGCCTCGCTCGTGCTGTCGGGGATGCAGAGACGGTCGTCCATCTGGGCGCGGGCGACGTCGGTCACGCCGCGTACCAGGCCAGCACAGTACCCCATGCCGAACGGACTCCGGTCGAACGCTTCCTCACGGCCGGCCCCCGTTCGACCGAGAAACTCGAAGTAGAGCCGGCAGTTGCGGACCAGTTGCGTGCCCGCGCCGTCGGTCTGGCGGGCGAGCCCGGTGTCGCTTGGCTGGGCGGTCGCCAGCAACAGGAGCACGAGGAGCAGTGCGGCGCGTGTCATGCGGAAGGAGTGCTCAGCAGCGACAGTATAGTCGGCTGCCGAGTAGGATCATTCGGATGGGGAGAGTGAGCGTAGCGTGAGTCTTGACGCCTGGTTGACCCTGCTGGTGCTGGCTGGCATGGTCGCGGCCCTGGCCCGCGAACTGGCAGCGCCGTCGGCGACGGTGCTGACCGCCGTGATCGTGCTGCTGGTGGGTGGGGTCATCACGCCGTCCGAGGCGTTCGCCGGACTGTCGAACCCCGCGCCCATCACGGTGGCCGCACTCTATGTGCTGGCGCGCGCCGTGGAGAAGACTGGCGCGCTGCAGCCGTTGGTGGCCGGCACGCTGGGCGACGGCGACGGACGCCGCTCCGGCTTGGCGCGGCTGCTGGTTCCGGCCGCCGCGATGTCGAGCGTGCTCAACAACACGCCGATCGTGGCGATGTTGGCGCCGCAGGTCGAGAACTGGGCCCAGCGCACGGGGCGCTCGCCCTCCCGCTTCCTGATGCCGTTGTCGTTTGCCGCGATCCTCGGCGGTATGGTCACGTTGATCGGAACCTCGACCAACCTCGTCGTGTCCGGCTTGCTGACCGACGCCGGAGAGGCCCCGCTGGGCATGTTCGAGCTGACCCCGGTCGGCCTTCCGGTCGCGGTGGTGGGTGTGGCGCTCCTTATCCTGTTGTCGCCCCGGCTCCTGCCGGAACGGCACCCGGCACAAGCCGATCTCAGCGACGGTTTCCGTGAGTTCGTCGTCAGGATGGTCGTGGAGCCGGATGGTGCACTCGATGGCCGCTCGGTCGAGGCGGGACGACTCAGGAACCTGGCCGGCGTCTTCCTGATCGAGATTGACCGCGATGGCGAGGTCATCGCGCCGGTCGGTCCGCAGACGGTGCTGCATGGCGGCGACGAACTCACCTTCGTGGGGCGAGCTGGCGTGGTGGTGGACCTGCACGCGATCTGCGGCCTGCGGTCGGCCGAACACAAGCATGTGCAAGAGTTCGACACCGTCCGCCATACTTTCTTCGAGGTGGTGCTGGGGCCCTCTTCGCCCCTGGTCGGGCGTTCGCTCAAAGAAGCCGGGTTCCGCGCGCGCTATCAGGCGGCGGTCGTGGCCATCCATCGAGCCGGGCGCCGGATTGACGCCAAACTCGGCGGCGTCGTCCTGAAGGCGGAGGACACGCTGCTGATTCTGTCGGACCCCGGGTTCCGGGAACGGTGGCGCGACCGGAGCGCGTTCCTGCTGGTGTCGCGCTTGGGTGGGGTGCCCCCCTCGGTGGGGCGGAAGGCCGGGATCGTGGCGCTCGTGGGAGCGGGCGTGGTGCTGTCGGCGGCCGTCGGGCTGCTACCGGTATTGAGCGCCGCGCTGGTCGGGGCCCTGGTGCTGGTGCTCAGCGGCGTGCTGACCCCATCGGAGGCGAAGGACGCGGTCGACCTCGACGTGATCCTGGTGATCGCCGGGGCGTTCGGCCTGGCGGCGGCACTCGAGACCTCGGGGTTGGCGACTGACATCGCGCATCTGGTCGGCGGCGTGTTCGGCCCGCTCGGCCCGTCGGGCGGGTTGGCGGGGATCGTGCTGACCACGGTGCTGCTCAAGAGCCTGATCACCAATAACGCGGCCGCGGTCCTGATGTTCCCGATCGCGATGTCGGCGGCCGCCGAGCTCGGACTGAACCCCCGTGCGTTCGCGGTGGCGGTCGCCCTGGCCGCCTCGGCCTCCTTTCTGACTCCGCTGTCGTATCAGACCAACCTGATGGTGTATGGGCCCGGTGGTTACCGTTTCGGCGACTTTGCCCGACTGGGAGCTCCGCTGGTCATCCTGGTGGCGATCGCCACCGTCGTCATGGTGCCCTGGTTCTGGCCGCTGGGGTAGGCACGGGACGCGCGGTGGTTTCCGTATAATCCGAACGTCCGCCGGCGCCTTCGGCGCTGGCTTCAGCGATGTCGAATCGACGCCTCCTGCCTCGTTGCTCTTCCTGTCGCTGCTGCTGATCGCTTCGTGTGGGCCCGGTCCGGAGCAGGCGACAGAGGGGCGGCTGGCGCTCAGCCCCTGTCCGCCGACAGAGAACATCGAAGACGGTCTCTGCGCCGAATACCCGGTCGGGATGCGGCCAGCGGCCGCCAGATCTCGCTGCGCGTCGGCGTGTTGCCGGCGCTGTCGGGAGACCCCCTGCCGGACCCGGTGTTCTTTCTCGCCGGAGGGCCCGGGCAGGCGGCCACCGAGCTGACTGGCGCGCTCGGCGGGCCGTTCCGCCGCGTCAATCGGGATCGTGACCTGGTGTTCGTCGATCAACGAGGCACCGGGCAGTCCAATCCGCTCACCTGCGAGCTGGACGACGACGCGCTGCTGCTCGATCCGATGTCGGAGGAGCTCCTGCGCGACCGGGCGATGGCGCAGGTCGAGCAGTGTCTCGAACAGCTCGACGCCGATCCCCGGCACTACACCACACCGATCGCGATGGACGACCTAGACGAGGTGCGCGCCGCGCTCGGCTATGACGAGATCAACCTCTGGGGCGGCTCGTACGGCACGCGGGCCGGGTTGGTGTATCTGCGGCGTCACCCTGACCGCGTGCGTACCGCGATCCTCGACGGGTTGGCTCCGGTGGAGATGAAGCTCCCGCTGCACACGGGGCGCGACGAGGCCCGGGCGCTGGATCTGCTCCTGGATGACTGTGCCGCCGACCCGGGATGCGGCGCCGCCTATATGATCCCCGGCATGGCCGCCACCGTCGCCTCGCTGCCGAGCAAGCCCTGGATGGCGGCGGTCCCGTCGCTCGGACAGCAGATGTTGCTGACTCAGGTGCTGGGCGGGGAGGACCCCGGGTTCGGGTTGTTCCTGCTGGCCGGGGGATCGTCGCTGGCGCTCGGGCTGTTGTGCGTCGCGGCCACGGCGCGTCTCTTCCGCCACGAGCGGATCGTGTTCGGACGCGCCAACTGACGGTGCGGTGCCGCTACCGTGGCGGTGTCATCGCGCCGCCGCTTCCCGCTCCTGCACGCGGGCCCCGCGCAGCAGGTTCTCCATCCCGTAGTTGCGCTCGTGGCAGGCGTACTCGTAGAGCAATCCATCGGTGCGCGGCATGTCGAGCGCGGCCGTCCACGGGGCGATCCACGTGGTCGCATCCTCGAACGTCACCTCATAGCGAAGCGTGTTGGCGTCGGGTCGTGAAAAGCGCTCGACGAGGTGGAGGTTCTCGCCGGAACCTCGCCACGGATTCTGGCCCGAGAAGTGGGTGGTCTCGACGACCAGCGTGTCTCCCTCCCAGTGACCACGCGATCGGCCGAGCCACTGGGAGGGCGTGGTGTCGGTCGGTCCGCTCCCGTCGAGTGGGATGATCCGCATCTCGTGCACCATCTCGAGCAGGATCGCGACATGGTCTTCGGTCTGGAAGATCTGGAAGTTGTTGTTGTAGACACCGCCCAGTCGCACCGTACCCCGCGACAGGCACCGCTCCCAGAGCCCGCGGTCCTCCGGGTTTTCGGAGTTGGCCCTGGGCGGGGAGGCGGCCCGCCGCGCGGCGGCGCGCTCGACGGCTTCCTCGGTTCGCTCCGGGATCCGGCCGTCGGCCGGGTCGATGATGAGTGCCGTCCGTCCGTCAGAGAGCCCGCGGTCCCACCAGAACTGGTTGTAGGCCAGGCCGACGTCCCGCTGGGCGCTGAGCTCGCCCCGCCGTTCGGAGGTGGCGAAGGTCTGGGCTTCGATGTTGGCCTGCGCGACCTCCTCCGGCGTCAGGAATTCGCGGCCCTCGTATCGCTCGGGTCGTTCGAGCGGGGTCGCGGTGCCGTGATCCCAGACGCCGGTCAGATCCGGGACGCCCCACGGCATCCGCGGCGCCGGAGAACCGTCGGGGGCGCGACCGGCCGATGCGGGTTGGGCGGTGGCCGAACCTGCAGCGATGGCCAGGACCGTAGCCGCCGAGAAAAGAAGGCGGTAGCTCATGATGTCCTCACTTTCAGGCTTTCCAGAGTATACGCCGTGTAGCGGCGTTCCCTTTGCGGGAGCCGTGACCGGGATGCCGTCGCCGGGTAAGATCGCGGCATCGAGGACAGCGGGCGCGGCGAACCACGAGGTGTGACATGCAGAGATGGCTGGGGTGCCGGACTCTCGGAGCGGCGGTGGGTGTGGTTGTGGCCGGCACGGCCGCGGGGTTGATGGCCCGACAGCCCGCCGAGGGTGACCTCGGGGGTGTCGTGGCGAGCCAGGCTGGCCCGGAAGCGGGCGTGTGGGTGATTGCCGAGACCGACGACCTCGACACCAAGTTTCGCAAGATCGTCGTGACCGACGACGCGGGGCGTTTCCTCCTGCCTGACCTGCCGGCCGCCTCCTACCGGGTGTGGGTCCGGGGCTACGGGCTCGTCGACTCCCAGCCCCTGGTGGCCGAGCCCGGTGAGACCGTCGAACTTACCGCGG
>CAJWMX010000031.1 GCA_913043805.1 uncultured Acidobacteriota bacterium
CGTTGTCCATCCAGAAGTTGTTGTAGCCACCGACGTTGCCGCCCGCCTCGGTGCGACGTGCGTCGGCTTCCCACAGATCGATGTTCCGCTGCACGGCAGCCGCCTCGCGCTCGGCCGCCTCTTCGGCGGTCAGGAACTCCTGGTCGGCCAAGGCCTCCGGGCGCTGCAGCGGCGTAATCGTCCGGAAATCCCACACCCCCTGGAGGTCGGGGTCGCCCCAGCCTGTACGGGGCGGCTCCTGCGCCAGCGCCGGCGACACCACGCCGATCATGGCCGCGGCCAGGATCAACACGCCGAAGACGAAGTGTGCCCGTTTCATGAGATGCCCTCCCCTGTGCAACGACCGTGAATCACCGGTAAAGATAGCATGATCCGGCTCTGGCTTCTTGGCCACCAGGTATGCGAGAGTTGCTGCCACCATGCGGTCTCCTTCACGCAGATCGACCCTCATCGGCGGACTCGGCCTGGCAGTGACGCTCCTCAGCGCCGGTCTCCACGCGCAGACCGCGGCGTCCTCGGACGGCGTCTGGGAATTCGTCTCCGATAACTCGCTGGGCCCGGTCGGCGCCGGCAGCGGCCCCTTCGCGGTGACGGCGCCCAACACCGGTTCGTTCCCGTCCTTTGGCGAAGGCGGTGAGGGTGCGATGCCCTCGACGCTCACCCTGCCGGGCGGATCGCCCCAGACCGTGACCTGGAACGTCGCCGGCACCAATGCCGCCCCGGTGAACGCGACCAACGTGTCGATCCTGCTCTCGACCGACAGCGGGCAGACGTTCCCGACCACGCTCCTTGCCAGCACGCCGAACAACGGCTCGCAGGCGGTGGTCATCCCCAACAACGCGACCACCACGACCCGCATCAAGGTCAAGGGCGTCGGCAACGTCTTCTACGACATCTCGAATGTCGCCTTCACCGTGACGCTGAGCTCGGTGACCTTCACTGACGACCCGCTCGTGGTCGGCACCACCCTGGTGAAGGCGGTCCACTTCCAGGAAATGCGCGACCGGATCAACACGCTGCGTACCGGACGCGGCCTCAGCGCGTTCAGCTTCACCGACGCGACGCTCGTGGCCGGCACCACCCAGCCGCGGGCCATCCACCTCACCGAGCTGCGCACCGCGCTGAGCGGCGTCTACACCAACGACGGCCTGGCCCTGCCCAGTTACACCAACACCTCGATCACGGCCGGCTCGGTGATTCGCGCCGTCGACGTCACGGAGCTGCGGGCGGCCATCGTAGCGCGCGAATAGTCCATGCGCCCGGTCCGCGCCCTCGTCTTGATTCTGCTGTCCCCGCTGCTCGTCGCACTGGGCGTGCTGTATGTGCCTGTCCTTCTGGTCGGCATGGTGATCTACATGCGGCGATTGGGAGCCACACGCGGCCAGGCCTCGGGCACCGCCTACGAACCGCTCCAGATGCGGCTCGTCTACCACCTCCTCGGAAATCGTCCCGATCCGGTGGCGTTCGAGCTGACGCCCCACCTGCCTGCCACGGACTGGGGGTTCCTCCCGGTACTGATATCGCCGTTCGTCTGGAGCATCAAACTGCTCGGATTCATACCGAAGGCCTTCCGATACCCGCCGTCGAACCCGACGACGTTCAGCGGCATGATGGGCGCCCGGTGCAAGCTGATCGACGACGCGCTCGAAGAGCACGCGGCCCACGGCGATCAGGTGGTGCTGCTGGGGGCAGGCTGGGACGTCCGCGGCTACCGGCGGCCAGCCGACCAATCGGTACCCTGGTTCGAGGTGGACACGCCAGGCACGCAGGCGATAAAGCTCACCGCCGTTGAAGCGGCCTATCTCGACGCGTCAGCCGTCACTTACGTCACCTGCGATTTCACCGAGCAGACCTGGCTCGACGCACTGGACGGCCACGGGTTCGATCGTTCGCGCCGGACCTATGTCATCTGGGAAGGCGTGTCGATGTATCTGAACGACGAGGTGATAGCCGCCACGCTCCGCGCGGTGACCACGCTGCCCGCCGGCAGTCGCATCGCCTTCGACCTCTTCACCCGCCAGTGGCTCGAGACCAAGTTGGGACTCGCCGCCCGCCGGACGGTCAAGAGGACCTACGACGAGCCGTGGACGTGGGGACTCGAGCTGGACGGACCGCTGGCGCCGTCGGTCGAGGCATATCTCGGGGCGCACGGCCTGAACGTCGACCGATGCTGGCAGCTCGGCTTCGAGTCCGAGGGAGTCCCGGCCGTCGGCGCGGTCGTGCTGGCCGCGGTGCCCGAGCGCTAGCTCACGGGCTGCGGCCCAGCGGCCGAGTCGGCCGGACGTTCCACCGTGCGACAAGCGAGACGGCGGTGACGATCGTCGGGATTGCCGAGGACATCCCGATCCAGTCGCTGGACGAGGCCCCCGGCTGGCACGTCTACTTCCCCTACACACAACAAGAGAACTTCCTGGCCCACTTTCTCGGCCAAACCACCGGTGACGACGAGCAGGCGGCCCGCGCGATGGCCACGGCCGCCCGGACCCTCGACCCGCAGGTCACCATCTGGACCACGTCCACGATGGCACGCCACCTGGCAGTCCCCCGCCTGCCTGCGCAGCTCGGGGCGCTGGTGCTGTCGCTGTTCGCGGGGCTAGCCCTGGCGCTGGCCATCATCGGGCTCTATGGCGTGGTGAGCTACTCGGTGGCCGCGCGGGGACGGGAGGTTGGGATTCGCATGGCCCTCGGAGCCGACGCACCGACCATCACCCGGCAGCTGGCCTCAAGCGGGTTACGGCTCGTGCTGGTGGGAAACGTGCTCGGGCTGGGGCTGTCGTTTCTCGCCTCCCGGCTCGTCGGGGGGCTCCTGGTCGACACCGGCCCGACCGACGTCGCGGCCTTTCCGGTGGCCCCGCTGCTACTCGGCGCGACGGCGGTGCTGACCAGCTATCTTCCCGCTCGGCGAGCCAGCCGCGCCAATCCCGTGATAGCACTGCGGGCCGACTAGGCCGACCCCTGCGGTATAGTCGCTGGCCGACGCCGCCGTGGCGGCAGGCCCGACGTGCGAAAGAAACTCAAGCGCTTCCGCGCCAACGCCGATCTGTCGAACCTGTTCGAACAGGGCAAGCCTGGCTACGAGACCCTCCGGGGCCGATGGGCCGAGGACGTCTTCGGCAACGCCCATCCGCTGGTGGTCGAGCTGGGCTGCGGCAGCGGCGAGTTCACGGCCGCGCTGGCCGAACGGACACCGCCTCAGAACCATGTCGGCGTCGACAGGCGCGGGGCCCGGATGTTCATCGGCAGCCGCTACGCGCTGGAACACCAGCTCGCCAACGTGGCTTTCTTGCGCACCGACGTGGCCGATCTGGAACGCTTCTTCGCACCTGACGAGATCGACACGCTCTGGCTGACCTTTCCCGATCCCCGCCCCAAGACCAAGCAAGCAAAACATCGGCTCACCGCCCCGCCCTTCCTGAAGATGTACGAGCGCCTGGTCGGCCCTGGTGGCTGGGTGCGATTCAAGACCGACGATGCCGGCCTGTTCGACTACACGCTGGCGTTAGTCCGCCAGCACACGTCTACCGCCGAGCTGTCCTTTACCGACGACCTCCACCGGTCGCCGCTGGCCGGCGAGCAGTGCATGCTGGAAACGCGCTATGAGAAGCGGTTCCGTGCCGAGGGACTAAGCATCAAGTATCTGCAGTTTCAGTTCGGCCGGTGACTTCCGCACCCAGGTCCACACCTCAACGGTAGAGGTCGAGCCACCGCCGATCGTTCCGGTCCTTCAGCCACCAGGCCAGGCGGCCCGACCACACCAGACGCCCCCGGTAGGCAAGCGCCCGTCGGTTTCCCAGGTTGAGGATGCTCAGGTAGCGGTCTTGCGGCGTGAATGTCTCGAGCGAGCGTCCGTCGAGCGAGGCCCGCAGGTTGTGCAGCAGGATGGGTGCCTCGCGCACGGCAAACACTCCGATCTTGGGGAGGGGTCGGGGGACGAAGTGCAAGCAGTCGCCCGCGGCGAACACCCCATCGGCATCCATCACCTAAAGATGCCGATCGACGATGACCGCGTCGTCACCGTCATGGCACTTCAGACCGGACGATCGCAAGAACCGGGGAGCCCGAGGACCGGTCGCCAGCACCACGGCATCGGCCGGCAGCTCGGTACCGTCATCGAGCACCACACGGCCTTCCTCCAGCCGGTCGACGCCAGCCTGGTTGAACCGCACCTTCATCCGGGCGAGACCTCGCTCCAGCGAGCGCCGCGCCCGACCCGGCAGCTCCGGGGTCACCCCGCCGCGACCTACCAGCGACACGCGTCCCCGTCCCCCGTTCCGACTCAAGCGATGCCGAAAGCAGCACGCCAGCTCGGTGCCGGTCACGCCGGCCCCGATCACGACGACACTGGGTGCCTCACCGGCCGAGACCTTGATATCGAGATCCGCGCACAGTTCAAACAGCAGCCGTACCGGCTTGACCCGGTAGAGACGCGGATGCTGGCCAGCCAGGAGCGACGGATCGCTCGTGCTTCCAACGTTGAGCGAGCACACGTCGTAGCCGACCTGCCGTCCGTTGGCCGTGGTCACCACTTTCGACGCGCTGTCGATCGCCGTCGCGGTGGTCCGCAGACAGCTCACGCCGGCCGCCGTAGCCAGCCGCTCGCCGTCGATCCGGTCGAGTTCAGGCGGGTAGTCACCGGCCACCACCCCGCTGGCCAACCCCGAGTACCAGAACACTTCGGGCGCGACCACGGTGACCTCGTGTCCACCAACCTGCAGCTCCTGGCACCGGCTGATCAGGTGCAGGTGGACATGTCCAGCTCCGAGAAGGAGACTCTTTCCCATCGTGGCAGCGAGCCCATCGCGCCCGGCGGCGCGGAAACGCCGCGCCATTATGCGTCGGTTCGCCCAGTCAGGATTTCCGGATTCCCATGACCACTCTCGAGACCCAAACGACCGGCGGGCTGTTTATCGCGGCGGCGCTCATGTTATGGCTGGGCTGGGTCCTGCTCCCCGCGAAGATCGGCGCGTATTTCGAGCCGAGCGACTTCGCCGCGGTCAACCAGAGCCGGCGGCCATGGATCTGGCTCTATCTGTTCGGCTACGTGGTGGGGCTGATGGCGTGCTTCGCGCTGGCGACCCTCGTGTCGGACCAACCTGGCCGTATCGTGGTCTGGCCGGCGGTCGGGGTGCCGAGCGCGGGGCTGCTGATGACCACCCTGGCCTACGCCTTCTACTACCACTTCGGCGCCTAGGGCGCGCTCGACATGGATAGTCAGGACGAGAGCAGCATCACTGAATTCATCGCCTCCCTCCGGGTCAGCACCGAGTGTGTGACCTGCCTGGTGCGGTTCGGGCGCGTTTTCATCGGCGTGGGTCAGCTCACGCTCGTCATCGGGCTCTCGCTCTCGACGGGCGTGTGGCCGATCTGGCTCCTGGGAGCGGGCGGCCTTCTCGGAGTCGCCGGCATGGGCCTGCCCGACAAACTGCGTCTCTACCAGCCGGTCTTCCACCTCAACGCGCTCTGGCTCGCGTCGCTCGGCGGGGTCACGCTGACCCTCACCTGAGCGAACGGGCCCGGCCGTTCCCGCCCTCTACGCCAATCAGTAGTCCGACACCCGCATCGACACGCGGATGATCTCCCGGTCGTTGCGATGGACGATGTGGCCATTGGCGTAGGCCGGATGCGACCAGTTCACCCGGCGTTCGTCAATCCGACCGTGCGGCGTGCGGGTACCCGAACCGGACGTGGGCTCGATGAGTCGCGTGCGATCCAGCTCCACGTACCCTTCGGGCGTGAAGCGCGCCGAGATCAGGAACCCGTCGTCGTTGTTCACCAGGTAGCGGTCGCCGTGCCGCACCATGAAGGCGGTGCTCCAACGTGCCTGCGCGGTCATCGCGGGACTCATCCACAACCGCTCGCCGGTTCTGGCGTCGAGGCCGCGCAGCTCGCCATAGCTGTCCACCCCATAGACGTGGTCGCCGATGATGAGCGGCGTGGTCACCATCGCGTGAATGGTGTCGGTCTGGTCCGGCAGCTCGCTCCGACTCTGGCCACGCCACAGCTCGGTGGCGGCGGGGCGGTCCTGGTTGAGCCGCATCATCAACGACCCGTTGAAGAACTGCGACACCAGCAGGTAGTCGCCACTCTTGACGGGGGTCGCCACGGTCACCCCCATCGACACCTCCCACCCGTTCTCCCAGTAGACGTCGCCGGTCACGGGGTTGAGAGACGCAAGTGCCTGGGGATGCCACACGATAAGCTGGCGCACGCCGCCCGCCTCGAAGATGACCGGCTGGGCGTAGCCCATCTCCGAGGTCACCTCGATGGCGCGCCAGATCTCTTCGCCCGTATGTTTGTCGAAGGCCATCACCAGGCCGTCCGGCTCACCGCCCACCACCGTGATCAGACGGTCACCGTCGACCAGAGGCGCGCTGACGATGCCCCAGACCGGCACGCTGGTGCCGTACTCGGCGACGTAGTCCTTCTCCCAGAGCACTTCGCCGGTCTCGACCGAAAAGCAGAACAACCGGCCCGTCGCGCCCAGCACATACACGCGGTCGCCGTCGACCGTCGGCGTCGCGCGGGGGCCGATGGCATAGCTGACCTGCAGCATCCGGTAGGAGGTCCGCCACTCGTGCGTCCACAACACCTCGCCGGTCTCTTCGTCGAGCGCCAGCGCCCGCTCGGTCCCGTCGAGAGTGCGGCTGCCCTCTTCCTCACCCCAGTCCGTGATGAAGATCTTCCCGTCAGCCACCGCCGGCCCGGAATACCCGGAGCGGATGGGCGTGCGCCAGACCACTTTCAGCTCGTCGGGCAGCTCGTCGACGATGCCGGTCTCGTGCCAGATGCCGAGCCGGTCGGCCCCACGCCACTGCGGCCAGTCCTCGGCGGAAAGCGTAGTGACGGCACCCAGCAGTGCCAACGCAACGAGCACAGAGCGAGGGGAGTGTCTCGACATGATGACGGTCATCCTATCCTCGTCGTCGCCTGCCGACAATCCGTCGAACGCCTCGAGCCGAACATCATGGTCACGAACCGCGACTCGCCACCCAGCCGTGGAGATAGGCGCCGGCGAAGATACCGGCCACCGCCAGAAGTAACGCCACGTTTCCGGCCCCGAGTCCCGCGATGGCCGGCCCGGGGCACACGCCGCAGATCCCCCAGCCGACGCCAAAGATCGCCGCGCCGCCCAGCGTCTCGCGGTTCAGACCGGAGCGGTGGCGGTCGAAGACGCCCCCGGTCACCGGGGCTCGCATCAAGCGGGGCCCGAGCTGATAGGCCAGCGCCGTCACGCCGGCGGCCCCACCCAGCACCAGCATCAGCCCGAAGTCCTCCCAGCGGAGGAAGCTCAGCACCACCTCTGGCTGCACCATGGTGGCCATGGCCAGACCGAAGCCGAACAGGACGCCCGTGACCAGCGCGATCCCCAGGGTCTTGGCATCCATGTCAGGCGCCTCCGAGCGCCAGCACCAGCCGGGCGCTGAGCATGGCCGTGGCCAGGAACGTCAGCACCGCGAGGAGCGAGGGCAACCGGAACGACGCCAGCCCGCAGATGCCATGCCCCGACGTGCAGCCGTCACTCATACGAGCGCCGAAACCGATCAGCACGCCGCCCACCGCGAGTTGCCACGGCGTCACGCTGGTCGCGAGCGCACTGCCGTCTCCGACACCAACGGTGTACAGCGCCGCTCCACCCACGAGGCCCAGCGCCAGGACGGCCCGCCAGCCTCGTGACGCCACCATCCGCTCGCGCTGGAAATAGTCGAGCCGGGACACCCACGACCAGGTCGAGCTGAAGACGGTGCTCATGCCCGTGATCAGCCCGGCCGTCACAAAGGCCAGGCTCACCCCCACCCCGATCACCACGCCGCCCGTCAGGTAGTGCGCCCACCCGCTGGGAAACCCCTCAGCCGCCATCACACGCCTCCATCGAGGCTCCAGACCATACCGCACCGTCCCGCGATCGGTCGACGGGTGGTATCGTGGCATCGGCCGTGTCGACCCACCCGCGTTCGTCCGCGTCGGAGCTCACCGCGCTGCTCGGTCCCACCAACACCGGCAAGACCCATCGCGCGGTGGAGCGTCTGCTCGAACACCAGACCGGGATGATCGGGCTGCCGCTCCGGCTCCTGGCGCGGGAAGTCTACGACCGACTCAGCGTACGGGCGGGTGAGGAAACGGTGGCGCTCATCACCGGCGAAGAAAAACGGGTACCGGAGCGACCCCGCTACTGGGTCTGCACGGTCGAAGCGATGCCGCTCGGCCGCAAGGTCGATTTCCTGGCCGTCGACGAGGTGCAGCTCGCGACGCACATCGAACGAGGCCATGTCTTCACCGATCGCCTGCTCCACGCGCGCGGTCGGAAGGAGACCTGGTTCCTCGGCTCGAACAGCCTGCGGCCCCTCGTCGCCGCACTTGTACCAGAGGCTCGCCTCAAGAGCCACACACGACTGTCCACGCTGAAGCACCGCGGCCGGCTGAAGGTGAGCGGGCTGCCGCCACGTACAGCGATCGTCGCGTTCTCGATGGCCCGCGTGTGGGAGCTGGCCGACCGGGTACGCGCCCGCCGCGGCGGCGCGGCCGTCGTACTCGGGGCGCTCTCACCCCGCACGCGGAACGCGCAGGTCGCCCTCTATCAGAGCGGCGAGGTCGACTATCTGGTGGCCACCGACGCCATCGGCATGGGGCTGAACCTGGACATCGACCATGTCGCATTCGCCGAACTCCGGAAGTTCGATGGCCGGGGCAGTCGCAACCTCGATCGGGTCGAGCTGGGCCAGATTGCCGGCCGCGCGGGGCGTCACCTCAACGACGGCACCTTCGGCACGCTGGCGCCCGCCGATACCCTCGCTCCAGCCCTGGCCACCGCCATCGAAGAGCACCACTTCCCCGCCGCCCAGCGCGTGATGTGGCGGAACCGCAACCTCGACTTCTCGTCGGTCGACGCGCTGCTCGCCTCGCTTGAGCAGCGACCGGACCGCCCTGAGCTCCGGTTGATGGCGCGGGCCGCCGATACCGACGCCCTGCGCGGTCTCGCCGCTGACCCGGTCATCCGCCCCAGGGTCGAGGGCGAGGGGGCCGTGCGCCTGCTGTGGGAGGTGTGCCAGATTCCCGACTACCGCCAGCTGGTGCTCGAGGACCATGTGGCCATCCTGGGCGACATCTACCGCCAGCTGGCGAGCGAGCGGGGCACCCTGAGCGCCGATTGGCTCGAACGGCGGATTGCACCGCTCGACAACGTGACCGGCGCCATCGACGACCTGCTGACCCGGCTCGCGTTCATCCGCACCTGGACCTACGTCGCACATCGGCCGGCCTGGGCGCCCGATCACGAAAGCTGGCGTGCGCGCACCCGGGCCATCGAGGACAAACTGAGCGACGCGCTGCACGAACAGCTGGTCGAACGGTTCGTGACCCGCCGGCGCGCCCACGTCGACGTGCATGTCGGCGACATGGCGCCTCGACCCGACAGTCCGTTCGCCGTGCTGGCCGATCTGGCCAGGACATCCCCGCCGCCCAAGACGTCGAACTGGCTGGAAGACCTGATCGACGCGCCCCATGAACGGCTCGCTTTCGCTCCGACCGGACGCGTCACGTTCGGCGACCACGAGGTGGGACGTCTGGGGCAAGGCGACGATCTGCTGCGCCCCACAGTCGCCGTCGACCCCGGTCTGGATCTGTCGCGGGGCCTGGGGAGCCGGGTACAACGGCGCCTGACCGCGGCGGGACGAGACCTGGCGGGTGAAGTTCTCGCCCCGCTCCGCACCGACCGACTGGCCGATGCCAGCGGGGCGGTCCGGGGCCTGCTGTATCAACTGGAGCAGGGACTCGGCACGATCTCGGCCGCATCCGCGCGGAAGCAGGTGCGAGCGCTCTTGGCCGAAGAGCGCAAGGGGCTGGAGCGGTTCGGCGTACGCCTTGGCTATCGCTATGTGTTTCTCGGATCGGCGCTGAAGCCGAGCGTCGTGGAGCGACGCCTGGCGCTGGCCAACGCGTTCTGGGGGGTGGCGGTCGAGGGCCTCGCGCCTGGGGCGGTCTCAACCGACGCCAGGTCGGAGGTCCCGGCCGAGTTCTACGACGCCATCGGCTTCCCGCGGCTCGGGCCGCTCGCCGTGCGCGCTGATGTCGCGGAGAAGGTGAGCCGCGCGCTGCATCACGCGGCCCGGCGGGGCCCCTTCACACCAGACCCGCAACTGTGCGCCAGGCTGTCGTGCCAGGCCGAGCACCTGGCGCCCGTGGTCGAGGCGCTCGGCTACCGTCCCCTCGGCGACGGCACCTTCATCGACCCGAAGCGACGCAAACGCCGCTCATCTGCCGCCTAGCGGAAGCCTACGGCTCGACTGTTACTTCGCCGAGCGCCCAGGGGTGCTCGGTGCAGTGGAACTCCTCCACGCCAGCCGCATCGAACGACACATAGGCAAAGAGCCCCGGTTCGATCTGACCCGTCGACCAGCTGCCGTCCCGTGCCTCGATGGTGTGGGTCAACGACCCGTTGTTGACGAAGCGCACGCGCGTGCCGGTGGTCACCTGCGAGCGCTGCGGGTTGAAGGTGTGCTCGTCGAGCGCGGTCCGGGCGCCACCGAGCGACCAGGACGGATTCACCCGCAGACTGCCGGTCTGGATCTCGTCGGTCTCGGTCGGCGTCGGTCCGGTCCAGCGGACGAGGTCTGGTGGATTGTCGACCGCCTCGTCCCGCGGTGGCACGTCGCCGTCGAGCGCGAACGCCCACAACTCGCTCCCCATCGGCATGGCGATGTACTGCGTACCGTCGATCGCGTAGGTCGCCACCGGACCGGGACGCATCCGCGCGCCGGCCGGCGTGGCCTGGAACGCCCACAGCTTCTCGCCGGTCGCGGCGTCATAGGCATCGAGCTGCCCGTCGGCCGAGCCCCAGAAGACGAGCCCGCCGGCCGTCGACATCGGCCCGCTGGTCGCCAGGCGTCCGCCGAGCAGGTCCTGCTTCCAGGTCACCGTGTTCGTGCGGGGATCCACGGCCGCGAGCACCCCAACCGATTCTGGCAATCCGAGCCGGTCGTAGCCCCCCGGACGGTTGTCCGAGATCCAGGGATCCTCGAATCGCCGCGCGAACCCGACGTGGCTCCGCCCCTGCGCGTAGATCAGACCGGTCTGGGGGCTGAACGACATCGGCGTCACCCGCACCATGGGGATCGGTGAACCGAGCCCGACCACTGCCGGGGTATCGGTGGACGGCGGGGTGAAGAAGCTGCAGCTCAACTCGAACGGTGGTGGGATGCGGTCTCGCCACAATGAACAGTCGGGGATGATCCGCTCGGCGCCCACCGGGAACGGCTGGGTGTCGGCGGTGAGCTGATCCGGGTCCTGCGGCACCGGGCGCTGCTCGATCGGAATCAGCGGCTCGCCGGTCTCCCGATCGAACAGAAACAGGAAGCCGTCGGCACGGATGGCGGCGACACCCTTGCGGAGCTCGCCGTCCATCTCGACGTCATAGAGCAGCATCGGCGTGGCGATGTCGGCATCCCAGATGTCGTGGCGGACCACCTGGAAATGCCAGCGGCGCTCACCGGTCTCGATGTCGACCGCCAGGACCGCCGCCGTGAACAGGTTGTCGCCCCCACGAATCTCGCCGCCGAACATTGGCACCGGGTTGCCCGTGGCGAAATAGACGAGCCCCAGTTCCGGGTCGACCGTCCCCACCAGCCAGACGCCCCCGCCACCCACTTCCCAGATGTTCGAGTCCTGTGGCCACGAGTCGTGGCCGAACTCGCCCGGCCGCGGAATGACGTGGAACGTCCACAGCAGCTCGCCGCTGTCGGCGTCGAGTCCGACGATCCGCCCTTGGCCGCCACTGTCGCCGTTGGCGACACCCACGAACACCTTGCCGTCGGCGATGATCGGCGCCGTGGTGACGGTCTCGCCCGCCACGTCGGGGTCGCTCCCCACGTCGGTCGCCCACAGCAACTCGCCGGTCTCCTGGCTGATGGCGCCCACCTCGACGCTCCGCAGCCCGACGTAGACCTTGTCGTCGTCGACTCCCACGCCCTGCCACGACGGCGCACGGCCCGACGCGGGATCGTCCGCCTGCCACTGCCAGCGGGACTCTCCGGTCGCGCCATCGATCGCCACCACGCTCGCCGCCGCGGTCAGATAGATGACACCGTCCTTGACGGCCGGCGTCGATCGGGACGAGCCGCCACCGGGAATCCGGATCACCCACTCGCCGCCAAGGCGGTCGATGGTGTCGGTCGAGATCTGGTCTAGCGTCGAATAGCGTGAACTTGTCCAATCGCCGCCCGCCATCGGCCAGTCGTCGGCCGAGAAGCTACTGCCCACCTGTTGGCCCGCGGCGGGGGCGGACAGGAAAGCCACGAGGAGAGATGCAGCCAGTGACGCCGGTCGGGAAATTCTTTGCATGACGGGTGGAACTCTGGTGGAGGTTGGGCTCGATGTCAAGGCGCAGGCGGGGGTAGGATTCGGCGCATGCGTCTCCTGCTGGTCACCCCTCCGATGGTACAGCCGAACACGCCGTATCCGGCGACGGCGTACCTCTCCGGGTTTCTCAACCAGCGGCCGGACCAGCTGGGACTGGACGTGCGGCAGGCCGACGCCTCTCTCGAGCTTTTCCTGAGGGTGTTCTCGCGGGCGGGTCTGA
>CAJWMX010000032.1 GCA_913043805.1 uncultured Acidobacteriota bacterium
GGAGCCGGCTGTTGGCGGACACGCCCCCGGCAATCCCCAGGCTCCGGGCGCCGAACCGGCTGACGGCGTCGAACGACCGGTCGAGCAGCGCCTCGACGACCGCCCGCTGGAAGCTCGCGCAGATGTCGGCCAGCTCGGAGTCGGCGGGTGGCGCCGCCCCCGCGGCGGCGCAACGCTGGAGATGCCGCGATACGGCGGTCTTCAGCCCGCTGAAGCTGAAGTCCATCCGCCCCTCGGCCGCGCACGGCCACCCGGGCGTCTCGACCGCGGGCGGTCCGGCGTTGCGGTCGGCGTGGGTCATGCGCGCCACCGGAAACGAGATCGCCCCTTCGTCACCGCCGCGCGCCAGGCGGTCGATCACCGGCCCGCCGGGGTACTCGAGGCCCAGCAGTTTCGCCACCTTGTCGTAGGCCTCGCCGGCGGCGTCGTCTCGCGTGCGGCCGATCAAGCGGTACTCGCCCGCCTGGGGCAGGTGATAGAGGTTGGTGTGCCCGCCCGACACCACGAGTACGACCGCCGGCAGGGGCAACTCGGGGTCGCACAGGAACAACGACTCGATGTGCCCGACCAGATGGTGCACCCCCACGAGGGGCAGCCCCCGCGCGGCCGACACCGACTTAGCAAACGCCACCCCGACCAGGAGCGACCCGACCAGCCCGGGCCCCTGGGTCACCGCGATCCCGTCCAACCCCGCCCAGTCGGTCTCGGCATCCTCGAGCGCCCGCTCGACAACCCCGCAGATATCGCGCAGGTGCTGTCGCGACGCGAGCTCCGGCACGACCCCGCCCCACTCCCGATGCACCTCGGTCTGTGAAGCCACGATGCTCGACCGCACCTCCCACGAGACCGGTCCACGCGAGTCTCCCGTAGCCACGGCGGCCGCGGTTTCGTCGCACGAGGTCTCGATCGCCAGCAGCGTCGTGCTCATGATGTCGTGGCCTAGGCGGGTCGGTTCGGCGCGCCCGCCTGCTCGCAGGCCGCACGCAGGCTCTCGGTGAACGGGGGACGGCAGATGCCATGGTCGGTGATGATGCCCGTCACGAACCTGGCCGGCGTCACGTCGAACGCCGGGTTCCAGACGTCGGCGCCGTCGGGAGCCAGCTGGGCAGCGCCCAGGTGGGTGATCTCCTTGGTGTCGCGCTCTTCGATCGGGATCGCGCTGCCGTCGGGCGTCGCCAGGTCCACCGTCGACACCGGCGCCGCCACGTAGAACGGCACGCCATGCTCTTTGGCCAGCACGGCCACCGTGTAGGTGCCGATCTTGTTCGCCACGTCGCCGTTGGCCGCGATCCGGTCGGCGCCGACCACGACCACGTCGACACGGCCGGAACGCATGAGCGCCCCGGACATCCCATCGGTGATGACCGTCGTCTCGATGCCGTCGCGCAACAGCTCCCACGCGGTCAACCGGGCGCCCTGAAGAAACGGCCGCGTCTCGTCGGCGAACACGGCCACCTTCTTGCCGGCCTCGTCCGCGGCCCGCACCACGCCAAGCGCCGTCCCGTAGCCGCCGGTGGCGAGCGCCCCGGCGTTGCAGTGCGTCAGCACATGGCCCTCGGCCGGCACCACCTCGGCCCCAAACCGACCCAGCGCCCGACAGCTGGCCACGTCCTCGTCATGCACGCGCTTTGCCTCGGCGTCGATGGTGTCTTTGAGTTCGTCGACCGACTGCCCCGCCTTCATCGCATCGGCGAACGTCCGCTTCATCCGCTCGATCGCCCAAAACAGATTCACCGCGGTGGGCCGGGTCGCCGCCAGCAGATCGCACGCGCGATAGAACTCCGTAGCCAGCTGCGTGGTCCCGGTCGCGGAACTCCGCCGCACCTCGAGCACGACCCCCATCGACGCCGCCACCCCGATCGCGGGCGCCCCGCGGATGACCATGGTCTTGATCGCCTTGGCCACGTCCTTGGCGGTCTTGGACCGAACGTAGACCTCCTTGGCCGGCAACTTCCGCTGGTCGACCATGACGACCTCTCCGTCTTCCCAATCGATGGTAGGTAGCATTACGTGAAGTGCACTCCTTGTCGGCTACAGGCTCCGGGCTTCGGGCGCTCGTCTACCGGCTTACGAAAGCTCTGCCGAGCGCCCGAAGCCGGCCGTTCTGCGACGCTCCGGGAACGGCCAGGCGGCTCCGACGGGTTGACCGGGATCCGCTGGTAGCCTGAAGCCCGAAGCCTCTCTGAACTCCATCCCTCACAACAACATCGACACGATCGCGGCGTTGATCAGCGTCGCCAGGAACCCACCGAGCAGGGCCAGCGGGCTGAGGCGAGCCAGATCGGAACGACGTTCGGGGACCAGGCCGCCGATCCCGCCCAGCAGGATCCCGACCGACCCGAAGTTGGCGAACCCGGTCAACGCGAAGGTGACCACCATGCGACTGTGGTCACTCATCGTCTCAAGGTACATGTCGTTCAGCTTGATGAAGGCCACGAACTCGTTGGTGGCCAGTTTGGTCCCGAGTAGATCGGCCACCGCCGGCAGTTCGCTCGACGCCACGCCGAGGAGCGCCGCGACCGGCGCGAACAGCGTTCCGAAGACGACGGCCAGACTCAGTTCGGCGTGCAGCAGCCCGAGGCCGTAATCGATCATGGCGATGAAGGCGAGAAACGCGATCAGCATCGCCGCCACGTTGATGGCCAGCTTCGTCCCGTCGGAGGCACCGGCGGCCAGCGCGTCGATCACGTTGACGTGTTCACGCTTCACAACCAGCCGCACCGTCCCGGCGGTCTCAGGCTGCCCCGTCTCCGGCCACAGGATCTTGGCGAGATACAGACCGCAGGGCGCCGCCATGACACTGGTGGTCAGCACCCCGACCGGGTCGGCGCCCAGGCTGATGTAGATCGCCATCACGGTGCCCGCGATCGTGGCCAGCCCACCGGTCATCAGCGCCAGCAGCTCCGAGTCGGTCATCCGCTGGATGTAGGGGCGGATGACGATCGGCGCCTCGGTGATCCCGAGAAACACGTTGGCCGCCGCTGAGAGGCTTTCGGCGCCCGAGGTCCCCATGGTGCGCGCCATCGCCCGCGCCATCAGCTTCACCGCCACCTGCAGAACGCCCAGGTGATAGAGCACCGTGAAGACGGCTGACATGAAGATGAGAATCGGCAGCGACGAGAACGCCAGCACGAACCCGTCGGCGAACTGCTCGCCCATCGCCACCGGATCCGCCAGCACGCCGAAGACGAACTGAGACCCGGCACTGGTGAACTCGAGAAACCGCGTCGCGACGCTGGCCAGCGCGGCGAACAGCTCGTAGCCGGGACGCACCCCGCCTACCTCGACCCGGAGGATGAGCACAGCCAGGGTCACCTGCAGCGCAAGACCGGTGGCCACGAGCCGAACGTTGACCTGGCTGGGGCGCGCAGAACAGGCGCCGGCCAGAGCCAGAAACGCCACGACCCCGCCGCCGGCCCGCACCGCGGGCGGGAGCGTGTCGCGCAGAAGGTAGGCGACCAGGCCCAGCGCCAGGGCGAGGCCGAGCCACACCAGCCGTCGACCCCGTTCGTCGCTCCAGCGCCACTCGGATGTGTCAGCCGTCTCCATCAGGCGCGGTGATCATACGCGGTTCGGTCGGCCAGGAGGCCTGGACGCCGGGCGCAGGCTATCATTAAGGGACGTAGCTGGAACGATGTCCGACGCGTCCCCACTTGCCGCGCCCCTCGACCCCGACGAGTTCAACATCGACCCGCTCGACTATCTCTGAGCCGAGCGCTCCGAAGCCATCGACTCATGCACGACGCCACGCTCGCGCTCATCGTGGCCTGCGCGGCCCTGGCCATCGCCATCGTCCGGCTGTCCATCGTCGCCATTCGCGCCGACAGCAACAGTCCCGAGCGACTGGTGGCGGAGCTACGGCTGGCCCAGTTCGGCGCGCTGGTGCTGGCCGTGACGGCAGGCACCTATGTCGGGTTCGCGCTGGCCCAGGCCGAGATCAGCGGAAGCGGCCTGGACATCGCGCTCACCATCGGCTTCATCGTGCTGGCCTCCTACGCCCAGACGCAGGAGCCTGCGACGGCCCTGACGCTGGTGGCCGCCGGGTTCGCCGGCCACGCCGTGGTGGACCTGCTGCACGGGGCGTCGCTGCTGCCATCCGAATCGGTGCCGGACTGGTTCACCACCGCCTGCGCGCTCTACGACGTGGCGGTAGCTGGAGTATGCTATCTGCCGATCGTGCGCCGGTGACGCCGCCGCGCGGCCTCACTCCAATCACCCGTCGAGGACACCGTCATGACCTACTCCGCCAGCCAGAGCCTGCTCGATCTCGCCCGCGCGCGCCTCGTCGTGCACCAGGCGGGACTGGTCCGAGCATGTCTCGAGGTGCTCAACGACGGGCAGATCTGGTGGAAGGCCAACGAGGACTCCAACAGCATCGGCAACCTCGTGCTTCATCTCACCGGCTCGACCCGCTTCTTCATCGGGCACGGGGTCGGTAACAGCGGCTATGTGCGTGACCGCGCGCGTGAGTTCTCCGAGCCGGGCCCCCTCGCCAAGGAAGAGTTACTGGCGCACTTCGAGGTGGCGATGGCCGAGGCCGACCGGGTGCTCAAGGCGGTCGCCCCCGCGACGCTCGATGAAACCAACGACCGGACCGGCAAGACCGTGAGCACCGGGGAGCTCATCCTCAACCAGACGCTCCATTTCACCAGCCACGCCGGTCAGATCATGTACGCCACCAAGCTCATCCAGGCCGGCCTGCTCGACGAGGTCTGGAAGAACACCCCGATGCAGTAGCGGTCCGTGGCGAACACCCCGCGGCGCCCGCCCCACCGCGACACCTCCTTCGAAGCGCAGGTCCTGGCGGTGGTCCGCCGGATTCCGTCCGGCCGGGTGGCCACCTACGGCGATGTGGCGGAGCTGGCGGGTCGTCCGCGTGCCTGGCGCGCCGTCGGCACCATCATGCGGACCTGTCGCGCTCCCACCGTGCCGTGCCATCGAGTCATCGCGGCCGGCGGTCGACTGGGCGGCTATAGCGATCCTCTCCGGAAGCGGCAGCTCCTCCAGGCCGAAGGCGTCGTCGTCGGCCACCGCACCATCCGCGAGTTCAACCGCCTGCGCTGGCGCGGCTAGGGTGGAAGGGGCGAGGCAACCGCCCGCGTGAACCTGCCGTCTAAGCTTCACGATGATCGACGCGCAAGCAGCCGAACCGGCCATGGCGACCGACGCCCGGTTCGACCGCGCGGCGGCGTTCGAGGGCCTCTATCGCACCCATGCGCGCCGTATCTACAGCCTCGCGTGTCGCTTCGTCGGCAATCAGGCCGACGCCGAAGAGCCCGTGCGGGAGATCTTCCTGCTGGCGCACCGTCGCCTCGACAGCTTCCGGCGTGAAGCGGCGCTGTCCACGTGGCTGCACCGATTGGCGGTCAACCGTTACCTCGATCATGTGCGCAGTCGGGCCGCCAAGCAGGCGGCGGTCACGACCGCCCTGCCGGAGGACCGCCCGGCCGGACCAACCCGCTCCGCGTCGGATCCGTTGCACCGGATGGCGCTCGAACGCGCCATCACCCAGCTTCCGGACGGCTACCGCGAAGTCTTCGTGCTGCACGACGTCGAGGGCTATGAGCATCGCGCAGACGGCCGCCGGCTCCGTCAACGTGCCGACCGGTCAGGTCGACTTGGGATCGATCGAGCTGCCGAGACGGGTGATGGCCAACGGCCAGTCGCTGGACTCGGGCACATACAAGCTGCGGGTGACGGCCAACGAGGCTTCGCCTGAAGCGGTAGGACAGCTCGGTGTGCTGGAGCGCTTCGTCGAGCTCTGACAGGGCGACCAGGTGCGTGGCCGCGCCGTGGCCAGCATCGTGCCCCAGAGCGAGATCGGCGAAGTGGCCAAGACCACGCCCCCCGCGAGCGGCAACTCACGCGTGGAAGTGCTCCGCGACGAGGAGTACCTCCGCGTCTGGGTGAACCAGAGCGGGACGCACTACTTTTTGCGTCTGGTTGTCGGATAGACGGCGACCAGCTCCAGGGCTACAGGCTCCAGGCGCTCGAGGGGGGGACTCTCGCCCATGACGGGGCCAAGGCCTAAGCACCTGGCCTCGGCGACCGTAAGTACGAGTGCGGGCCTGTAGGGCGGGGCTTCAGCCCCGCCAGAGCGCCTGAAGCCTGAAGCCTTGTAGGGCCCGGACTCTCGAGCCTACAACGTCATCACATCAAACTGCTCGTGATGCAGGAGAGCGTCCGGGCGGAGGGTGACATCTTTACCCAGCGTGCGCTCGATTTCGCGGAACACGCCGCGCTCTTCCGAGGTCAAGGCGCGGGCGACGTCCGGATTGACGCGCAGCTGGACGTGGTGGCCGTTCAGGTCGGCGCTGATCTTCTGCAGCTCGGTCAGCATCTCGAAGCAGATGGTCGACGTGGACTTCACCACCGCGCTGCCCGAGCAGTAGGGGCACGGGTCGGTCAGCTGCCGCTCGAGACTCTGCTTGACCCGCTTCCGGGTCGTGATGATCAACCCGAACTCGGACACCTGCACGGCCTTGGAGGGCGAGCGGTCTCGTCGGATCTCCTGCTCGAACGCCTGGTAAACCTTCTGGCGGTTCTTGCGCTCCTCCATGTCGATGAAGTCCAGCACGATGATGCCGCCCAGATCGCGCAGGCGGACCTGCTTGACGATCTCCTTCACCGCTTCGAGGTTGGTCTTGACGATGGTGTCTTCGAGGCGCCCGGTCCGTTTCCCGACATAGCGGCCGGTGTTCACGTCGATGGCCACCAGCGCCTCGGTCTGATTGATGACGAGGTAGCCGCCCGACTTCAGCCACACCTTGCTGCGCAGCGCCTTGTCGATCTCGGCCTGCACCCCGTACTCCTCGAAGATAGGGAAGTTCTTGTCGTAGTGGTGCACGCGCGACACCAGGTCGGGCATGATCCGCTCGACGAGCCGCTGCGCCTTGCCGAAGGCCTTCTTGTCGTCGATGCGAATCGACGAGTAATCGCTCGTCAGGAGGTCGCGCAGTAGCTTGGCGACCAGGTTCTCTTCCTGGTGGATCACGGCCGGCGCCCGCCGCTTCTCCCCCTTCTGCAGAGTCTCGGTCCAGAGCTCGTGGAAATACGTGAGGTCGCTGATGATCTCTTCTTCAGTGCGATCGGCGGCGGCGGTCCGGATGATGACCCCGCCCGGCATGCCGTGCTCTTCACGGAACTCGCGCACGATCCGACGCAGACGCCCCCGCTGGTCGCGTGACGCAATCTTGCGCGACACGCCGATGTGGTCGACCGTCGGCATGAAGACGAGGAAGCGCCCCGGGATGGAGATGTGACAGGTGATCCGGGCGCCCTTGGTGCCGAGCGGCTCCTTGACCACCTGCACCATGATCTCCTGACCGGCGGTCAAGAGCTTGTCGATCTGCTGATCGGACCCGCTGCGGTCGCGGTCCCGGCCACGGCCTCGATCGCGTCCACGCCCCCGGCCCCGTCCGCCCGAGCCGTTGGCGCTCTTGGCGTTGGACGGCGCGACGTTGCCGTTCGGTTCCACCACGTTGCCGTTCGGTTGCGCCACGTTGCCGTTGGGCTCGGCGGTGTTCCCGTTCGCATCGCCGTCGCCGTCCGACGCGTCGATGCCCTCCATCGACGCCATCGGGTCGATGACGTCGGCCACATACAGGAAGCCGTCGCGCTCGAGCCCCAGGTTCACAAAGGCGGCCTGCATGCCAGGCAGCACCTTCGACACCCGCCCCTTGTAGATATTGCCGGCGACGCCGCGCGACTTATCGCGTTCGACGAAGATCTCGACGACGCTGTCGTCTTCGAGGATGGCGGCCATCGTTTCGTGGCCGCTGGCGGAGATGATCATCTCCTTGTTCATCGATACAACTCCAGACGAGTGGCGAACGGGCGCCGCTCCATCCCGAGGATGCGACACACACGTGGACCCACCGCTCGATACCGAGCGCGTGGATCGACAGGGTCTCGCCCGAGAAGGGGCTCATCGGCAACTCGTTCGCTCTCCTACCGCCCGATCGAGGAAACCGGCGACGGCGTGATGAAGGTGAAAACTCAATTCGTGAACCTGCGCATCCTCACGTTGAGGACAAGCCCGAACGCCGCCAAGGTCGCGATGACGGAAGTTCCGCCAGCGCTCATGAGCGGCAACGTCAATCCTTTGACCGGCGCGAGCCCCGCCGACATGGCGATGTTGTAAATCACCTGAAACGCGAACCCGAACATGATGCCGACCACCAGATAAGTCCCCAGGCGGTCTTTGGCGAGCCTGGCCGCGTCGAGCCCTCGCAAGATCACGAACAGATAGAGCCCGAGCGCGAACACCACGCCCAGGAAGCCTTGCTCTTCAGCGAACACCGAGAAGATGAAGTCGTTGTGCGCGACCGGCAGGAACTTGTACTGGCTCTGCGTGCCCTGGAGGAATCCCTTCCCCAGCGGCCCGCCCGAGCCGACCGTGATACGTGCCTGCCGCTGCTGCCACCCTGCCCCCTCGGGATCCAGTTCCGGGTCGAGGAAGCTGGTAATGCGCTGGCGCTGATAGTCCTGCAGCCCGTAGGTCCAGGCGACCGGCGTGATCAGGATGGCCAGGGCCACCAGGATGGCCACGTAGCGGAGCCGCAGCCCCGCGAACAAGAGAATCGCAAACGCCACCGGCAGCAGCGTCACCGCCGTGCCGAGGTCGGGCTGCTGGTAGATGAGCAGCGCCGGGGCCCCCACGATGCCGACGACCATCAGCCACCCGACCGGCGTCTGGAGCGCCCAGCGGCGGTGATACAGCACGGTGGCCAGCCCGAGCGCCACCACGATCCGCGCGAACTCGGACGGCTGCAGATTGAAGAACCCGAGCCCGATCCAGCGCTGCGCTCCACCATCGACCACGCCAAAGAGCAGGACGTAGGCCAGCATCGCCAGCAGCCCACCGAAGATGGTCACCCAGGAATCAGACAGCCACCGGTAGTCGACCACGAGCAGCACCGCGAAGGCGATGAAGCCCAGCACGAGCGCGCCGAGTTGGGTCCGCACCTGCGGCCCGGCCACGCCGGCCGTCGGGTCGTAGGTGGTGCTGTAGATCATCGTCACGCCGATGGCGCACAACATCACGACCGCCCCGAGGAGCAGCCAGTCGATGTGACGATAGAGACGACGTTCGAGCATCGGTCCTGCTATCCGAACTCAGTGCGTGTGATTGGCCGCCACCACCACGGGCGGTACCACCGGCGGCACCAGCTGCGGCGTCGACGGTAGCGGCAAGACGGGCCGCAGCAATCCATCCTTCTTCGCGAAGTAGGTCTCGATGATGTGCTTGGCGATCTCGGCGCTCAGACCGGACTGGTCGTTGTGCTCGCCAAAGACCACACCCGCAATCTCGGGTGCGTGGGCCGGCGCCGCGAACACGAACCACCCGTGATCGCGAAACCGCTTCTCGTCGCCGGCCGCCTCGCGGCCCTGCAGCGAGATGACTTGCGCCGTCCCGGTCTTGCCGATCACGTCACGGCCTTCCAGCCGGCTCCGGCGACCGGTCCCGTTCCGGTTCACCACATACCAGAGGCCGTCGGTCACCGCGCTCATGGTCTCGGGCGACAGCTCCACTTCCGACCGCGGCACCGGGCGGGGTACCGGGACGAACCCGTTCCCCTCGTTGACCGCCTTCAACAGGTGCGGCGTCACGCGAGTGCCGCCATTGGCGACCGTCGCCATCATCACCGCCAGCGAGAGCGGCGTGACGGTGACCTGCCCCTGTCCGATGGCCACCGAGATCGTCTCACCCGGATACCACGGCTCGCCACGCGCCTCGCGCTTCCAGGCGGTGGACGGCACCAGTCCCTGCACCTCGAACGGCAGATCGATGCCGCTGAGCTCGCCCAGCCCCAGCGCGGTAGCCCAGTGGTGGATCTGGTCGATCTCCATCTGCTCGCCAAGCGAGTAGAAATAGGTATTGCACGACCTCTCGAGCGCCTCGCGCATGTCGAGCGTGCCGTGGGAAGTCAGACACTGGCGGAAGCTGCCGTAGAAGAACCCGCCGCCGTTGCACACCACCTTGTGGTCCGGGTCGACGATGCCCTCTTCGAGCGCCGCCACCGCCATGGCGATCTTGAAGATGGAACCGGGAGGGTAGCGATTCTGCAGCGCCCGGTTGTTGAGCGGTAGCCGGGCGTCGGAATTGAGGGCGCCCCAGGTCTCCCCATCGATTCCCATGGCGAACTCGTTGGGGTCGAAGGCGGGCACACTCGCGAACACCAGCACCTCGCCCGTGTCGGGTTCGAGCACCACCGCCGCGCCATCGAAGCCCGCCACCTTGAAGGCGGCCTCGGCCGCCTCCTGCAGGTCGTAGTCGAGGGTCAGCTGCAGCTGCCGCCCTTCGAGCGGCGCCTCTTCGCCGAGCGTTTCAATCTCGCGGCCCAGGCTGTCGACGACGACCTGACGAGCCCCGTCCGTGCCCATCAACAGCCGGTTGTAGGTCTGCTCGATGCCCGACTTGCCGACCACAGTGCCGCTGCGTACGTTCTCGAAGGCGGCGCTGGCAAGCTGCGCGTCGCTTACCTCGCCGACATAGCCGAACAGGTGCGCGCCCACCTCGTTGGTCGGATAGTGCCGCGTCGGCAGCTGTTGCACGAAGAGGCCGGGCAACTCGATGCCATGGGCGGCCACCGCCGCCACCTGCGCGAGCGAGGCGTCGCGGATCAGCACTGTGGGGCGATAGGGCGGATCGCGGCGATGCCGCTCGATCACCGCCTCGAGCGCCGCCAGCGGCACCCCGGCCACATCCGACAACGTCTCGACGGTGGCGTCGAGATCCTCGACCTGCTCGCGAACGAGCGAGATGTTGAGCGAATACCGGTTCTCGACCAGGCGACGGCCATCGCGGTCGAACATCGCGCCTCGCGGCGCGCTGAGCGCGATGGTGCGCTGGTGGTTGTTCTCGGCCAGCTCGGCGAACTTCTCGTGCTGCGCCACCTGGAACAGCCAGAACCCCACTCCAAGGCCCGCGAACGCCAGCACCACCGTCGTCCGCATCAAGGCGAGCGGAATGGTCATGCTGTCGCGTGCCGGCAAGCCGGGATCGGTGTCGAGGTCCGGTCGCATCCCTTGAATCCTAGTGCGCCCGCCGTCCGAAGCGTCGTTCCATGCGTCGTTGGCGACGACGCTGACGTTCTTCCACGCTGGGCACGGCGGCCAGCGCCAGGCCGGCCCCCACGCCGATCGCGGCGTTGGCGCCAGCCTGGGTCAGCGCGGCCGCATACGAGCTCAACATCGCGTCCTCTGACAGCAGACTGTAGACGCCGACGAACACACCGGCGTGGAGCTGCGAGCCGAAGAAGAACACCAGCACCTGCTGCCAGAAACGGTCCACGTCGAACTGCGAGACGAATCGACCGACGAAATAGCCGACCAGGGTCTTGGCCAGCCCGCCGACGCCCACGACGCCTCCCGACAACGCATCCTGCAGCAATCCTCCCACAGTGCCGGTCCAGAGACCGGCAACAGCTCCTTGCCGCATCGCCACGGCGAGGACCACGACCAGCACCAGGTCGACGGTGGCCGCCCCGGTCAGCCTGGGCACCAGCGTCGTCTGCAACGCCAGCGCGAGTACCAGCGCCGCCCCGACCTGGGCCGCCCTCATCCGCCGCCTGCGGCCGACCCGACCGGGGTCGGCTCGCGCACGATCACGAGCACATCCTCCAGGCCGGTAAACTCCACGGACGGCTCTACGTCGATGGTCTTGTAGAGTCCCGACCCGCGTTCCACGAACGCCACCGTGCCGATGACGAACCCCTTCGGGTAGATGCCGTCGATGCCGGAGGTGACCACCGCGTCACCCACCTGCACGTCGTCGAGGTTCGACACGTACTCCATGCTGAGCGTACCGTCCTCATCACCCGTGACCAGTCCAGCCACCCGGTTCCGTTCGATGAGCGCGCCCGCCGCGGCGTTGCGGTCGATGAGCAGCTGCACCCGGGCCGCCCGCGGTCCCGGGTCGCGCACCACGCGCCCCACCACGCCTTCGGGCGACACCACGGCTGAGTCGTGTCGCACGCCGTCGCCCACGCCCCGGTCGATGGTCACGGTGCGGAAGTACGGCGTGGCGTCGCCGGCTATCACCCTCGCACCGACCGTCGAGAAGGTCACCTCCCGACGCATGTCGAGCAGATCTTCCAGACCGCGCGCCCGCTGGGCCAGTGCCCGCTCCTGTTGCACTTCGAGCTGCAACTCCGCCACCTCGCGACGCAGGGCATCGTTCTCGGCCTGCACTTCGACCAGCCCCACGTAGCCTTCCCACAACTCGGACAGCTGTCCGACACTGCCGCTGACCAGCCGTTGCACCTCGGCGAACAGTCCGAAGGTGACCCCTTCGAACACGCGCACCCCGGACGTGGTGTTGACCTGCAACGAGATCAACAGAATGTGGCCGGCCACCACCATGGCCAACCAAGTGCCGGTGCGTCGACGGGGCTCAATCAATCGAGATCTTCCGCAGCAACCCGAAGTTAGACAGCATCTTGCCCGCCCCGAGCACAACCGACGACAGCGGGTCTTG
>CAJWMX010000033.1 GCA_913043805.1 uncultured Acidobacteriota bacterium
CGACGCCGACCCCGCGACCTTTGCGGTCAGCGTGGAGACGATTGAGGCTCAACTGACCGAGGACACCGGCGCGGTCGTCGTGGTGCACATTGCCGGGATCGTGACGCCCGACATGCCTGCCATTCGGGAGCTCTGTCAACGGCGCGGCCTGTTCCTGTTCGAGGACGCCGCGCATGCGCACGGGAGCCGACTCGGTGACGCCGCCGCCGGCTCGTTTGGCGATGCGGCCGGGTTCTCCTTCTACCCGACCAAGGTGATCACGGCCGGTGAGGGTGGGATGATCACCACCAACGATGAGTCGATCCGCGATGCCGCCAGACTGTTCCGGGATCAGGGCAAGCTCTCCTTCACGCAGAACCTGCACGACAAGCTCGGCTACAACTGGCGCATGAGCGAACCGCACGCCATTATCGGGGTGGCCCACCTGGCCCGGCTCCAGGAGTTCATCGTCGAACGCCAGCGCATCGCGGCGAAGTACGACGAACGGCTGGCCGCCATGGATGGCGTGTCGGTTCTGCCGATGCCAGAGGGATGCAGCTCGAACTACTACAAATACATCGCGCTGCTCGACGGGGGGATCGACCGGGCGGCGCTCAAACAGCGGCTGCGTGAGGACCATGGGGTGGCGTTCGGTGGCGAGGTGTACGAGCTGCCGTGCCACCTGCAACCTATCTTCGGAGACACCTACCAGGAAGGCATGTTCCCTGTGGCTGAGGACCTGTGCCGTCGGCATGTGTGTCTCCCGATGTTCCAGGGCATGACTGATGATCAGATCGAGTACGTGGGCAACAGCCTGCAACAGGCGCTGGCCAGCCGCTGAAGCCAGCGACGACGGCAAAGACAGACGCAGAAACGCAAGATCCAGAGGAGCACTACGGCAATGAGATGTTTGGTAACCGGAGGATCCGGCTTCATTGGATCGCACGTCGTGGACAAGCTGCGGGATCGTGGGATCGAGGTGCGGGTGTTTGACTTGGTGATGCCGACGTTCCGCAAGGACGTCGAGTACTACCAGGGGTCGTTGCTCGACCTGCAGACCGTCAAGATGGCGATGAGCGGCATCGATGCCGTGTTTCATCTCGCCGCCGTCGCTGATGTGAAGGATGTCTTCGAGCAGCCACACTACTCGGAGCAGATCAACGTGCGGGGCACCATCAACGTGCTGGAGGCGGCCAGGACGACCGGTCGTGTCCGGCGGGTGGTCTACGGCAGCACGACCTGGGTGTACAGCGATGCCCCCTTCGACCAGGTCGACGAGGACACCCCGCTGGGTGCTCCGTCTCACCTCTACACCGCGACCAAGATGGCTGGCGAGTACTACTGCCAGTCTTATGGGCGGTTGTATGACGTGGATACCACCATCGTGCGCTACGGCATCCCATACGGGCCGAGGGCTCGTGACGGCGCCGTGGTGCCTATCTTCGTTGGCAAGGCGCTGCGAGGAGAAGCGCTGACGATCGCGGGCGACGGGGAGCAGTTCCGGAAGTTCGTCTACGTCGAAGACCTGGCGGTCGGAAACGTGCTTGCGTTGAAATCGGTTGGTCGCAATCGGATCTACAACCTGGACGGCGCCGAGAAGGTGACGATCAAGCAGATCGCCGAAACAGTGGCGAAGATCGTCGGCAACGTGACCATCGAACGAGTCGAGGCGCGCCCCGGCGACTTCGGCGGCAAGGAGGTGTCCTCGGTTCGCGCGAAGGAAGAGCTCGGGTGGGAGCCGACGACCCGCTTCGAGGAGGGTGTCCGTCGCTACATCGAGTGGTACAAGGAGCGCGAGCGGTTGCGGCAGGAGGGCTGGGCCTCGGTCGACGAGTTGTTCAAGAAGGAACGCGAAGTCTGGGCCTGAGCGACTGCCACGACGAGGGGGCCGATTCGTGATTCTCGGAGTTACTCCCGCCCGTGGGGGCAGCAAGGGCGTCCCGCGGAAGAACATCCGGCCGCTGTGCGGCCGGCCGCTCATCGCGTGGACCATCGAGGCGGCGCGACGCTCGACGTTGATCGACCGGTACGTCGTGTCGACCGAGGACGCCGAGATCGCATCGGTGGCTCGCGCCGAGGGAGCCGAGGTGCTCGAGCGGCCGGCCGAACTGGCCGGAGACGAGGTTACGACGGTCGACGTGCTGCGGCAGGTGGTCACCGAGATCCCGGCCGACACGATCGTCCTCCTGCAGGCGACATCACCCATCCGGGATCCGGACCTGATCGACCGATGCATCCGGCGTTACCAGGAGGCTGGGGTCGATTCGCTCGCCACGGGGCTCATCTGCACGTGGAAGGCGTATGGCACCGCTCTGAAGCCGAGACAACAGCTCGACGGCTTCTTCTACGACGACGGCAACGTGTATGTGATCGGCGCCGAGGGCGTTCGTCAGCGGTCCGATCGTTTTGGGAGCCGCCGCGAGCAACTGGTACTCGACCGGGAACAGAACGTGGAGATTGACGACGAGTTTGACTTCTGGCTGGCAGAACAGGTGCTCGCCCGACGCCTGGGCGAAGCCGGAACGGCCGATACGACGGATTGAGGATGGCAACACGAGTACTCGTAATCGCGCCTCACATGGATGACGAGGTGCTTGGATGTGGTGGCACGATCGCGCGGCACGTGGACCGCGGCGATGAGGTGACGGTCTGTTTCATGGCCAATCGGGCCTATGACCACGAGTATCGCGATGACTGGATCGCCAGGGAGGAGGCGGCAGCCGAGCGGGCGCGCGAGGTGCTCGGCTATCAGCGCGCGATCTACCTGCGCCTGCCAGACGAGCAGCTGGATCGCTCCCAGATCGCGCTGATCACTCCACTCGAGGCGGTGATCGCCGATGTCCGGCCGGAGGTCGTCTACCAGAACCACCGGGGCGACAACCACCAGGATCATCGAGCGGTGTTCGACGCGGTACGCGTGGCCTGCCGGCCCCACGGTAGCGTCCCGATCCGGTGTCTCCGGGTCTACGAGACTCTCTCGTCCACCGACCAGTCGCCACAGCTGTCGGAGTGGTTGTTTCAACCTACGTACTGGGTCGACATCGCCGACGTGCTCCAGCGGAAGCTCGACGCGCTGGCCTGCTACGAAGTCGAAGGGCGCGACTTTCCTCACCCCCGATCGATTGAAGGGGTCCGCATCCAGGCGAAACGACGCGGGATGGACTGCGCCGTCGAGGCGGCCGAGGCATTTATGACGTTGCGTGATGGATGGTGGCGATGACCTGGTTCGCCGAGGGTGAGCACGTCGGGTTGCGGGCGCTTCGCGCCGACGACATCCCTCGGTGGGCCCAGTGGTTCAACGACCCGGCGGTGACCGCCGAGCTGAACAAGGGGCTCTATCCGAACACCGAGGCGTCGCAGGCCCAGTTCTTCGAGCGCATCCATGCCAGTCGTCAGGATGTGCTGCTCGGGATCGCGACCCGTCCGGCCGGGGACCTGATCGGGGTCATCGGTCTACATCACATCGATTGGGTGCACCGTCGGGCTGATATCAGCATCGTGATCGGCGAGGCGTCGGCTCATGGGCAGGGTTTCGGGACAGCGGCGATCCGGCTGATCGCGGCGCACGCCTTCGATGCGCTCAACCTGCACAAGGTCACGGCGGGGATGCGGGCCACGAACGTCGGTTCACGGCGAGCCTTCGAGAAGGCCGGGTTCGTGCTCGAGGCCACGATCCGAGAGAGCTACTGGCACCGGGATCGATTTGTGGACGAGTGGCGGCTCGGGCTGCTGGCGGAGGAGTGGCGCGGGTGAGAAGCGAGACGCGGTTTGCGCTCGGCTGGGCCGCGCAGTTGCGATGGCGTCTGGCGCTCTACGGGGGAGTGCTGCTGGTCACGACCGCTCTCGAGGGCATGGGGCTCGGCATGCTCGTGCCGATCCTCCAGACGATCAGCGAGCAGGCGGACGACAACATCTTCGTGCGCGTGATCACCGAGGCGTTCGCCTTCGTCGGGCTGGAGTACAGCCTCCGGAGCCTGATCGCGGTTTTCACCGTCGTCATCCTCGCCAAGTACCTGTTCGTCGCCTACAGCCGACACCTGACCCGGGTGCTGAGCGCTCGCATCACCTACGGGCTCCGGCGGCAGACGTTCGACAATCTGATGGGCGCGCCGCTCGGCTACTACTACAAGGTACGGCTGGGCGACGTTGTGGCGACGCTCGTGACCTCATCCCAGAACGCCGGCGCCATCATCGAGTACGGCATGCTCATGCTGAGCGCGATCGTCTTCTGCGCGCTCTATCTCACGCTCAACATGATCATCTCAGTGCCGTTGACGGTGCTGGCGATCACGCTGGCCGGGACTGCGTATCTCGCCATTCTGCCAAGGATGAGGAAGGGATATGGCCAGGGCACGGAAGAGAAGACGCTCATTGACCGGATGAACACGTTTCTCTATGACCGCCTGGCCGGGATCAAGCTCGTGAAGGCGTTCGGGACCGAGCGCCGGCAGACCGAGCGTTTCGACGCCATCATCGACCGGTTCCGCAAGCTGGCGATCGAGATCACCGACAACCGGGTCATCGCCTCGCTCTTCATGGAACCGCTGCTGTTTCTCCTGGTGGTGGTGTCGCTCGTCGTGTCGATCGAACTGCTCGACCTTTCGCTGGCCTCGATGCTGGCGTTCTTGGTCGTGTTCGTGCAGATCCTGCCCAAGGCCAAGGTCATCCAGGCGAACCATCTCCTGCTCAATGAGCTACTACCTCACGTCTCCCGGATCCAGGCGTTGATCGAAAGCGCCGGCGAGCGGGAGCAGCTCTCAGGCAACCGCCCGATCTCGGCGATCGAGCAGGGTATCCGGTTCGATCAGGTCAGCTATCGCTATCCTGGCGCCGTCGATTTCGCACTCGAGGACGTCTCGGTCGAGATCAAGGTGGGTACGACGACGGCGATCGTCGGGGGGTCTGGCGGCGGCAAGACCACGCTGGTCGATCTGCTGCTGCGGTTGCATGACCCGGAGCGAGGTCGGATCACGGTCGACGGGGTGCCGCTCACCGAGTTCGTACCGGCGGCTTGGCACCAACTGGTCGGGGTGGTGGAGCAGGAGCCGTATCTCTTCAACGAGACCGTCCAGGACAACATCCGCTACGGACAGATCGGAAGCGAGCCGCACGCGGTCGAACAGGCCGCGGTCGTGGCGCACGCGCACGAGTTCATTTCACAGCTGCCCGACGGCTACACGACGATGGTCGGGACCCGCGGGATGACCTTGTCGGGTGGCCAGAAGCAGCGGATTGCGCTGGCTCGGGCCCTGGTCCGAGATCCGTCCGTTCTCGTGCTGGACGAAGCGACGAGTGCGCTCGACACCGAGTCCGAGCGGCTCATCCAGCAGGCCATGGCCGAACTGCACGGTCACACCACCTTGGTGGTCGTGGCGCACCGGCTCTCGACCATACGTCACGCCGATCTGATCCTGGTCGTGGAGGGTGGTCGGATCGTCGAGTCTGGCAACCACGAGACCTTGATGCGCCGGAGCGGCCGTTATCAGGACTTCTACGACATGCAGCACGAGCTGCAGCATCCGCACGTCGAGTCGGCCGGTACGTAGTCGTCCGGACCACGAGAGAAAGGACGTCGTTCGATGATCGCCGCGTTGCTACTGGGTCGGAAAGGGAGCATCGGGTTCCCGGGCAAGAACACGTTTCCGGTCCTGGGCCGGCCGATGGCGTCCTACCCGATGCGCGCCGCGCACCAGGCGACGCTGGTCGACGCCGGCTACCTGTCTACCGATGATCCCGAGCTCATGGACCTGGCCCGACGCGAGGGGTTCGAGGTGATCGAACGACCACCAGAGCTCTGCACACCAGCGGCGCTGGGTGAAGACGCGTTCGTGCACGGCTACCGGGTGATTCGGGAACAGGCGGCCGCTCGCGGCGAGGAACTCGAACTGGTGGCGCTGCTCTTTTGCAACGCTCCGACGGTGCTGGGCGAGACGATCGACGCTGGGATACTGGTGTTGCGAGACCGCCCCGAGGTCGACTCGGCCGTCACGGTTTCTCGCTACAACATGTGGAGTCCGCTTCGGGCGAGGAAGGTCAACGTCGACGGCCTGCTCGATCCGTTCGTCCCCTTCGAGACGTTCGGAGATCCGCGCACGCTCAATTGTGATCGGGACTCACAAGGGGACGTCTGGTTCGCCGACATGGGGTTGTCGGTGGTGCGGCCGGCCTGTCTCGAGCAGATGCAAGACGGGTTGTTGCCGCAAAAGTGGATGGGACGTCGTATCTACCCGCTGGAACAGTGGGGCGGGCTCGACGTCGACTATCGCTGGCAGGTACCCCAGGTCGAGCACTGGCTTCGAGAGCACGGTGTGCGTCCGCCGGATGCGTCGACGAAGACGCCGCTCGGGCGCGAGGCATCGAGCTGACATGGCCAAGGTACTCGTCACCGGAGGAGCGGGTTTCGTCGGGAGTCACGTCGCCGACGAGCTCACCCGAGTGGGGCATGAGGTGCGGCTGATGGATCGTCGCCCCTCGTCCCATCGTCTGCCGGAGCAGGAGGAGGTGCTAGGGAGCACGACCGACCCGGAGCAGGCGGCGGCGGCTCTTGACGGATGCGAGCTGGTCTATCACTTCGCCGGCCTGGCCGACCTGGACGACGCCCGCTCTCGTCCGCTCGATACCGTCACCGAGAACGTCCTCGGTACGGTCACGATGCTCGAAGCCGCGCGTCAGGCCGGTATCAGCCGGTTCGTCCACGCCAGCACGATCTACGTCTACAGCGAGCGAGGTGGCTTCTATCGCTGCAGCAAGCAGGCCGCCGAAAGCTATACCGAGGAGTTCCAGCGGCGTTACGGGATGGACTTCACGATCCTGCGCTATGGCACGCTGTACGGACCACGCAGCGACCGGCGAAACAGCGTCCATCGGCTTCTGGCCGATGCCCTTGAGGACCGGGCGCTGCGCGTGGCCGGCACTGGTGATGAGCTGCGCGAGTATGTCAACGTGCGTGACGCGGCGCGGCTGAGTGTCGAGGCGCTCGATGAGGTGTATCGCAACCAGCACGTGATCGTGACCGGTCCCTACCCGATCCAGCTGCGTCAGCTCCTCGAGATGATTCGCGAGATCGTCGGGCAGGACGTCAGGATCGAGCTCGGTGCCTCGGATGACGACCACGCGCACTACCAGTTCACGCCGGTCACGTTCGCGCCGAAGATCGGCTACAAGCTCAGCAGCACGCGCTATCTCGACCTGGCGCAGGGGTTGCTCGAGTGCTTGCATGAGATCCACCGCCGGGCCAATCCAGACGTGTCACCGGGGCAGCCGGCGGACGTGGAGCGATGACAACCCGACCCTGGGTGCTGCTGTCGCAACGCCTGGTGGTGGGACCCTACGGCGATTCGCGCGACGCGTTGGAACACACCTACGTCACATACCTCGAATCCCACGGACTGATGCCCGTTCCGGTGTCGAACGCAACCGGCTCGGTGGCTGACTACTTCTCGGGCCCGCTCGCTGGCGTCGTGCTGACAGGTGGGAATGACGTGCATCCCCGGAGCTACGGGAGCGACACCCCACCCACCGACAGCGCGTCCGAGGCGCGGGACCGGATCGAGGGAGCCTTGATCGAGGGCGCGCTCGCGCAAGGGTTGCCAGTGCTTGGTCTCTGCCGGGGCATGCAGTTCCTGAACGTGCACTTCGGAGGCTCGATGCTCGACGTGCTGCGCGGCTCGACCGGGGCGGAGCATCCGCCCGGCGTGAACCATCAGGTGGTCGTCGAGACCGAGGCGAGGGATCTGCTCGGCGTCGAGCGGTTCGAGGTCAACAGCTACCACGACCAGGCGGTGACGCGGGACACTTTGTCTCACGCCCTCAAGGCCTTCGCCTGGGCCGAAGGCACCGATCTCGTGGAGGGGCTCTTTCACCCGACACTTCCGGTGGCGGGCGTGCAGTACCACCCGGAGCGTCGGGAGACCGCGCATCCGGCCGACACCAGGTTGCTGGAGGCGTTCCTGGAGCGGCGGAGCTTCTGGAAGCGCACGTTGGGTACGAAGGGAGGGGAGGGATGACCGGGATCATCCTGGCCGCCGGCATGGGGACGCGTCTCGGCGCGCTGACCAGGGACCGGCCGAAGGCGATGCTCGAGTTCGAGGGAAGAACGCTCCTGGACCATCAGGTGGCTGCCTATCGGCGGTGTGGGGTCGAGCGGGTGGTCGTGATCGGTGGCTACCGGGACGACACGATTCGCTGCGACGGTGGCGTGGTGCGCTACCGGAATCCGGCCTACGACCGGACGAACATGGTCGAGTCGTTGATGTGCGCGCGCGAGGAGCTGAGCGGCACGGTGTTGCTCTCCTATGGCGACGTCCTGTTCGAGGACCGCGTGCTCGACGCGGCCATCCGGTCGACGAGCGCGATTGGTGTCACGGTGGACACCGATTGGCGCCCGTACTGGCAGGCGAGATACGGCGATACCACCACCGACACCGAGACCCTGCGGATGGCCGATGGCCAGCGGATCGTGCGCATCGGGCAGCCAGACCCGGGGCCGGACGACCTGGACGCACGCTATGTCGGTCTGCTCCGGTTCAGTGACACCGGGATCGGTCAGCTCCTGGCGGTGTACGACGGGGCTCGTGCCGCGCACGACGGAGGGCCCTGGCAGACGTCGAGCCGGTTCGAGCAGGGCTATCTGACCGACCTGCTGCAGGAGGCGATCGACCAGGGGGTCGAGGTCGAGGCGGTGCCGACCGAGCGCGGGTGGCTCGAGTTCGATACGACGGGCGACTACGAGCTGGCCGCGCGGTGGGCTCGCGAGGGACAGCTGCGGGAGTTCTGCGCGCTGCATCTCGGATGACTACCTGGCGCTATGCGTCGACCGGCGGACGCTGGCGACTGCTGACCGGCGTCCTCGTGCTGGTGGGGGCCGCGTGGTGGCTCATCGCGACGGGGCGGCCGGGCGGACTCTGGTGGCTCGGCGCGGTGGTCCTGACTGCCGAAGTGGGTGCGTGGGTCGTGATCCGGGTGCTGGCGACGCAACCGGGCCTGCTGGCGCTCGACCACACGCCCCCTATTTCGTCGGCCACGCTGGATCGGTTCTTCGAGCATGGCTTTGATCCCGAGCTGGGCTGGATTCGCAAGCCAAACACCGCCAAGAAGGACCTGGGAAAGTACCCCTACCGAATAGATGACCGCGGATCACGCGCCAACCCCGGACATGAGGGGTTTCCCGAGCTCATCGGGACCTACGGCGATTCCTACACGTTCTGCCGCGAGGTGGAGGATCAGGAGACCTGGCAGTGGTATCTGGCCGAGCGGTTCTCCTGTCAGGTGCTGAACTTCGGCGTGGGCAACCACGGCTTCGACCAGGGATTGTTGCGACTGAGGCGCGAGTACCCGACCGCGCCTACCCCGGTGGTGGTGATGGGGGTCGTGCCCAGCACCATTGCGCGCATCCTGAGCGTCTGGAAGCACTACAACGAGTTCGGCAACATCATGGCGTTCAAGCCGCGTTTCCGTCTCGATGGCGAGAAGCTCGAGCTGCTTCCGAATCCCATCGATACTCGCGACAAGTTCTTTCAGCTGTCGAGGTATCTCGACGGCATCCAGCTGGACGACTACTTCTACGAGCGCAGGTTTCTCCGCGAGGCGTTTCGGTTCCCCTATCTGGCGTCGTGTCTCGCCAATCCGCGCGGTGTATTGCTGGCGCCGGCCAAGGCCGTGCGCCGGCTCGGCGGGGCATGGCCGGGGGGGGAACGTCGGGTGTCGGCGCTCATCGATGATCGCCTGGACGGGGGCGGCGTCCGTCAGACGGCCGCGTTGTTTGCCGATCCGGAAGCCACGGCGTTGCTCGATCGGCTGGTGGAGGAGTTTTCGGCGGAGGCCAGGCGGCACGGCTCCTGGCCGCTGGTCGTCGTGATGCCGATGCGCGAGGACCTCGACTATATCCGTCGCCACAGACACTTCTATCGCTCGGCGGTCGAGCGCTGGCAGGGTCAGCTCGACGTGCTGGATACAGCGCCGGCGTTGCTCGACCTGCCTGCCGAGACCCGGATCTACCGCGAGTGGCATTTCACGCCGGACGCCAATCGCGTCGTGGCCCGAGAGGTCGGAGACCTGCTGGCGACGCGGGTTCCCGAGCGGCTCAATGTGGCGCCGTCCAGCCCGGCAGGGGTGTCGCACGCGTCATGAGCCGACTCTCGACGCGGGATGCCGTGGCCGGCGGCTGGGTTGTCTGTCCCGGGTGTCGCGGTGGACTGCGATCGGGGGAGGTGGGACTCGCGTGTGGCGAGTGCGGCGCCCCCTATCCGGTGACCAGCGAGGGCATTCCGCTGCTGGCTGTTCCGACTGACGAATCAGGAACCGCCGAGGTCCAGGGGTTCTGGAGCGCGCTTCACGCCGCGATTGACGCTCCGGCGGCCGCCATCGTCGAGAGCGGCGAGCTCGCCGGAATGTTCGACGACCTCGAGCGGTTGTTCGTGCATCGCGAGCACCTGGCCGTGCGGGAGATGCCGATCGACGCGCTGGCTGGGCAACGGGTGCTGGAGATCGGTAGCGGGGCCGGTGCCCATTCCGCGCTGTTCAATCACCGTGGCGCCGAGATGGTGTCGCTCGACCTCACCCCCGATCGGGTGGTGACGACCGCGCGCAAGCTGGACCAGCTCGACCCGCTCAGTCTTGCCGTGCAGGGCGATGCGCGTCGGCTCCCGTTTCCGGACGGGTGGTTCGACATCGTTTATTCGAACGGCGTGCTCCACCACAGTCCCGACATCGAGCGGTCGGTGGCCGAGGTGCACCGGGTGCTGAAGCCGGGTGGGCTGGCTGTGGTCATGCTCTATGCGCGCCATTCCTTCCTCTACAAGGGCGTCCTGTTCCCGATTCGCGGGGTGCTGCAAGGGAAGGCCTGGCGCAGTCGCCAGTGGCTGGGTGAGGCCACCGAGTGGATGTCGTCGAAGCGCCAGACCGTGTCGAACCCCTGGACGATGGTCTTCTCGGCCAGTGAGGTGCAGCGCCTCTTCCACGAGTTTGCCCGGGTGCGGCTCCGCAAGAACGCGTTCACGTTCGACCAGATTCCGGTGTTGGGGAAGCTCGTCGGGCGGATGGCTGGCCGTTGGACAGGGTCGAACCCGGCCGGGACGCTGCTGTACGGTGCGCCCTGGCGCAACGAGACTCGTCTGGAGCTCTGGGCTGGTCGCTACATCGGGTGGGGGCTGAACATCGCGGCGACCAAGGGCTCCTGATGCGCCTGCCCGGAACCAACGGGGAACGAAGATGAGCTGGCGATCACTGTTTGGCGGGCGCAAGACCGGCCCCAGACCCAACATCGTGCTGATTCTCCTGGATCAGTTTCGCCACGATGCCCGCTCGGTGCATCCGGTGTTCGAGACCCTCGGGAGCCGCGGATGCCTGTTCTCCGAGACGATCACCTACGCGCCATACACGCTGGCGTCGATGCACGCCACGATGACCGGGCTCTATGGACGACAGACCGGCGTCGATGCCTACACCAAGTCCGACCAGTTCCAGAGCGGGCAGTGTCACACCCTGGCGCAGTATCTCCAGGAGGCCGGCTATCACACCAGGGGATACACCTTCAGTAAGCTGCTCGTTCCGCCAGATGGATTTGATTCCCTCTCGATCGTGCCCGAGGATGAGGAAACCGGAGTCCTGACGAACCAGCTCGCCGAGTTGGACGCCGCCTTCGCGCAGAGCAAGCCCTTCTTCTGCTATCTCCACTACCCCGAGATTCATCATGTCATCGTCCGCGACGTGTTGCGGAAGTACACGCCGTTCGACGACGAGTACTTCGGCAACCAGGAGCGCAACCGTGCTGCCTACCTGGAGGCAGCCCGTGGCGGGGCCGAGCACACCGCCGCCCTGCTGGACGCGGTCGACCAGCGCGACCCGGACGGCAACACCCTGGTCGTCGTCATGACCGACCATGGCGGCGGGGTTGGAGAACGGGTGGGCGAGAAAGCCTACGGCGTCTTCACCTACGACTACACCATCCGCATCTGGATGTATCTGGTGTGTGCGCCCCTGCTGCCGGCCGGCGCCGAGTTCGACGCCCAGGTCCGGACGGTCGATCTGGTGCCGACACTCCTCGAACTCCTCGAGTTGTCGCCATCCACCCGGCACACGGCATTGACGGGACGTTCGTTGCTACCCCTGATTCGCGGCGAGGAGACCGGTGGACGACCGGCGTTCACCGAGACGGGGGGCGTCGAGGGGCCGAATCCATCGCCAGATCATCCGAACGTGAAGAGCTTTCGGGCCGATGGCTGGAAACTGATCTACAACCAGACGACCAACGCGTTCGAGCTGTACAACCTGGTCGAGGACCCTCACGAAACGACCAATCTGTACACCACCCACCCCGAGAAGGCCCGCGAGATGTGGGTCAAGATGTCGGAGTATCTCTGAGTTCGCTCGCCGCCGCGTTCAGAAGAGTCGC
>CAJWMX010000034.1 GCA_913043805.1 uncultured Acidobacteriota bacterium
CGAGCCGGTATCGGGTGTGCCGACCGTCCTGTCGCAGGGATTGGCCGGGTTGATGGATGTCGCGCTGCATCCCGACTTCGCCGAGAACCGGCTGGTGTATCTCTCCTATACCCGGCCGGTGACCGAGCGCGAAGGCACGGTGGCGCTTGTCCGGGGCCGACTCGACGGGATGGCGCTTCGCGAGGTCGAGGACGTCTTCGTCGCCGAGCCGTGGGGCGGGTCGACCGCCGCGGCGCGGATTGCCTTCGCTCCGGACGGCTTGTTGTACATGACGGTCGGCGGTGCGTTCGGGACCAATCCGGATGAGTCCCGGGCTCAGGACCCGAGCAGCCACGCCGGCAAGATTCTGCGCCTGCGTGACGACGGCTCCGTGCCGCCCGACAATCCGTTCGTTGGGCGGGACGGCTACAAGCCCGAGATCTTCTCGCTCGGTCACCGCAATCAGCAGGGGTTGGCCTTCCATCCGGCGACGGCCACGCCGCTGGCGACCGAGCACGCGGTGCAGGGCGGCGACGAGTTGAACGTCATCCAGCCGGGAGGGAACTACGGCTGGCCCGTGGTGTCCTACGGACGGCAGTATACGGGCGAGCGGGTCACCGGTCGCTTCTGGGCCGACGGGATGGTCGAGCCGCTCGTCTTCTGGGTGCCCTCGATTGCGCCCTCGGGCCTGGCGTTCTATACCGGCGACCGTTTCCCGGAGTGGCAGGGAAATCTCTTCGTCGGGTCGATGATGACCGGCCGTATCGGTCGTACCGGCCACATCGAGCGGATCGTCTTCAATGAGAACGGTGAGGAACTGGCTCGTGAGTGGCTCTTGACCGAACTGCGTCAACGGATCCGCGACGTCAAGCAGGGGCCGGATGGACTGCTCTACGTGTTGACTGAGGAGGACGACGCGACGCTGCTTCGGCTCGAGCCGATGCGCTGAGCACTTCGTCCCGATACGGCGTGCGTGCGCTCTCTCTCGATGGAACGCCGGGCCATTGGCGCGGGCCGGAACTGTTCGACCGCACCGACTGGGGGCGTCAGCTGGTCGCCGCGGACCTCGACCCGCTCGAGGCGGTCGCGACGCGAGCGGATCCCGAGCGCTGGGCCGACCAGGGCTCGGAGGCGTTCCCGCTTCCGACGCTCGGGCCCCTGATCTCCGCACTGCAAACCGAGTTGGAGCACGGCGCCGGCGCCGTGCTACTGCGCGGTCTTCCGGTGGCGCGCTGGGGAGAGGAGATCAGCACCCGCGCGTTCTGGGCGATGGCGAACCACCTTGGCACGCCGCTGTCCCAGAGCGCGTCCGGGGAGCGGGTCTTCCATGTCCGGGACCACGGCTACGCGCCCGACGATCCACGCTACCGTGGTCCGGCCTCGCGCGCTCGCCTCAGTTTTCACACCGACCGGTGTGACGTCATCGCGTTCTGTTGTCTCCGTGCGGCCGAGACCGGCGGCGAGAACTACGTCGTGAGCTCGGTGGCGCTCTATGAAGCGTTGCGTCGCGAGCAGCCGGGCGTGCTCGAGGTCCTGTGTGAGCCGTTCCCGTATGTGCGTCACACGGTGGACCACGGGAACGCCCTGCCATTCTGTGAGCTGCCGGTATTCTCGGAGCGTGACGGCCAGTTCGGCGCGCACTTCCTGCGAGTCCTCATCGACCGGGCTGACCGGGCGCCCGAGGCGCCGAGTCTCACCGCGCGACAGCGCGAGGCGCTCGATGCGCTCGAGACGCTGGCCGAGGACCCGGCGCTGCATGTGCGGTTCCGGCTCGGCGCCGGCGACATCCTGCTGCTCAACAACTGGATCACGTTTCATCGCCGGAGCGCGTTCACCGACCAGGGTGCGCCAGAAACCAGACGCCATCTCCTGCGGATCTGGCTGTCGATGGCCAACAGTCGGCCGATTGCCGACTGTTTCGTCGACCATTTCGGTGCGACGGCGGCCGGCGTGCTTCGGGGTGGGATGAAACCGCGCGTGGGGTGAGCATGGTGCACCATCACCATCATCACCACGACCACGGAGTCTCCGGTGAAGGGACCGGGGGAGACCGGCGGCTGTTGTGGGCCGTCGGCGTGAACACGCTCCTCACCGTCGCGCAGGTGGTGGGTGGCGTGCTGTCCGGAAGCCTGTCTTTGGTCGCCGATGCGCTCCACAATCTGGGCGATGCGGCGGCGCTCCTCATCGCATGGGTGGCGCGTCGCATCGGCCGACGTCCGGCCGATAGCGCTCAGACGTTCGGCTATCGGCGAGCCGAGCTGGTTGGAGCGCTGATCAACGCCACCACCCTCAACGTGGTCGGGGTCTATCTGATCTACGAAGCGTTGGTGAGGGCGATCGACCCGCCACCGGTCGCCGGATGGACGGTGATCGCCGTTGCTGGTGTGGCCCTGGTGGTCGACCTGATCACGGCCGCGCTCACGTGGAGGATGGCGCGCGGCAGCCTCAACGTGCGAGCCGCCTTCGTGCACAATCTGACCGACGCGCTTGGTTCCGTGGCCGTCATCGTGGCTGGCGTGCTCATCATCCGCTACCAGTGGTACCTGGCCGACGTCATCGCGACGCTGTTGATCGCCGGCTACGCCATTTACCACGGCATCGGCATCACCAGACAGGCCAGTCGCATCTTGACCCTTGGCGTGCCCCACGATGTGCACGTGCCTAGCCTGGCCGAGGCGCTGCGGGCGGTAGATGGGGTCTCGGACGTCCATCATCTCCACGTGTGGGAGCTTGACGAATCACAGCGGTCGTTCGAAGGCCACGTCGTGATCGAGCGGCCGGACGCGGCGCTGGCCGAGCGGGTCAAGGGGCTGGTGCGTGGCGTCCTCGAGCGCCACGGCATCAGCCATTCCACGATCGAGTGCGAGTATGGCCAGATCCGTGAGGGCTGTCAGCAGGGTGAGGTCGTCGCCCCGCATTAAGCTTCCATGGGGCTTCGCCCCAAACCTCACGCGGCGCCAGTGGGGGCCCCACGCCCCGCAGGCTCTCGCACCGGGAGCCTGCTACCCTAAGGCGGCTATGGACGAAAGGAAGCGGGCGCTGAACCGTCGGCGGTTCATCGTGGGGCTGTCGGCGGCGGGGATCAGCTCCCCCTTTATGCCTGGTGCGCTGGCGGCCGTCGCGCAGGACGCGGATCTGGTGACCGTCGACATGCTGGAGACGGCGCAGCGGATCGCTGGTCTCGATTTCACCGAGGGCGAGCTGGCTGCGATCGCGGCGCGTCTGAATCGACCCGGCGCCGATCGCAACGACTTCGAGACCCTCCGGGCGGCGGGGCTCGGCAACGCCACCCAGCCGGCGCTGGTGTTCAACCCGGTGCCGCCCGCCATGCGTCTGCCGACCGAGCGCCGGCCAATGCGCCGGTCGGAGATGGCCGTGGAGATGCCGACGTCGGACGAGGCGCTGGCGTTTTTGCCCCTGACCCACCTCGCCAGGCTGATCGAGACCCGGCAGCTGACCTCCACCGAGCTGACCCGCCTCTATCTGGAGCGGCTCCGGCGTTATGACCCGATGCTGCGCTGCGTGGTCACCGTGACCGAGGAACTGGCTCGCCAGCAGGCGCGTCGCGCCGACGAAGAGATCGCGGCCGGCACCTACCGCGGGCCGTTGCATGGCATTCCCTGGGGGGCGAAAGACCTGCTGGCGGTGCGAGGGACGCGTACCACCTGGGGCGCCTCGCCGTATCGCGAGCAGGTGATCGACACCGACGCCACCGTGTACACGCGGCTGCGCGATGCCGGCGCGGTGCTGGTCGCGAAGCTGTCGATGGGAGCGCTGGCCTCCGGAGACCGGTGGTTCGGCGGCAGAGCCCGCAACCCCTGGAATCCGGGACAGGGGGCGAGCGGGTCATCGGCCGGGCCCGGCGCGGCCACCGCCGCGGGGCTGGTGGGGTTCTCGATCGGTACCGAAACGCGAGGTTCGATCATCTCGCCGTCCACGCGCAACGGAGTTACCGGGCTCCGCCCGACGTTCGGTCGCGTCAGCCGCCATGGAGCGATGGCGCTCAGCTGGAGCATGGACAAGATCGGCCCGATGTGTCGCGGGGCCGAAGATTGCGCGCTGGTGCTCGATGCCATCCACGGACCGGATGGGCACGACAACTCTCTGCTGGACGTACCGTTCAACTGGGATGCCGGTCGCGACCTGCGCGAGCTCAAGGTCGGCTATCTTCGAGCCGAGTTCGACCAGGACATCCCCGAGAATCCGCAGAATCCGGATCTTGCGGCGGGTCGCCGCCAGCGGCTCTCCAATGCTCGCGCGTCGCTCCAGGCGATCCGCGGGCTCGGAATCACGGTCGAGCCGTTCGATCTCCCCGAGCTGCCGAGTGGGGCGCTCGGTTTCATCCTGGGCACCGAGGCGGCCGCGGCGTTTGACGTCGAAACGCTCGACGGCGCGCTGGACGGCATGCGTCAGCCTCCGGAAGAGAGCCGCTGGCCGGACAGCTTTCGAGCGTCCCGCTTCGTGCCGGCGGTCGAGTATCTCCAGGCGAACAGGCTGCGGATGCGGGTGATAGAGGAACTACACGAAGCGCTCGGCGACCTCGATCTGTTCCTGGGGAGCGATCTCGGACTGACGAATCTCACGGGTCATCCGGAGGTGAGCCTGCCGAACGGGTTCTTTCGAGGTTCTCCGACGAGCCTGCGCATGACCGGCAAGCTGTTCGGTGAAGCCGAGCTGCTGCGGCTCGCCCATGCCTATCAGGGCGCGACCGAGTACCACCTGGCGCACCCGGCGCTGTAGGCCGACCGCCGGAACGCTGTTACAGAACTATTACATCGGGTCGGCCGTGGCCGTTGGTAGGCTGAGTCCGGAGGAGTTGCCGTGCAGACCGACCTTGTCGTCAACGATCGCACCCGAATCAGCTGGGTGACCACGATCGCGCTCATCGTGTTTCACGTGCTCGCGGTAGTGGCCCTCTTCAATGTCACCTGGGGCGTCGTGATCCTCGCCTTCGCGCTGCACTGGATCTGCATCGGCTGGGGCATCGGCCTGGGCTATCACCGGCTGCATACCCATCGCTCCTACAAGACCTACAAGCCGATCGAGTATTTCTTAGCCATTTGCGGCACCCTCACGCTTGAGGGTGGGCCGATCTTCTGGACCGCACTGCATCGCATCCATCACCAGAACTCGGACAAGCAGGGCGACCCGCATACGCCGCGAGACGGCAAGTGGTGGTCGCACATTCTCTGGACCATCTTCGGGGAAGAGATGCACTCGAACACCGAGGTGATGGGCAAGTACGCGCCCGACCTCATGAAAGACCGCTTCTATCGCGTGCTCACCCGCTGGCACTGGGTGCCGATGGTGGTGCTCGGGCTGACGCTACTGGCGATTGGCGGGTGGCCCTGGGCCCTGTGGGGCATCTTCCTGCGCGTCGTGGTCGGCCTGCACTGCACCTGGCTGGTCAACTCGGCGACGCACCTCTGGGGCAGCCGGCGGTTCGACACGACCGATGATTCCCGGAACCTCGGCTGGGTGGCACTCATCACGTTCGGTGAGGGCTGGCACAACAACCACCACGCGCACCCCACCTCCGCCCGTCACGGCATGACCTGGCGCGAGCTCGATCTCAGCTGGCTGCAGATCCGGCTGATGCAGTCGCTGGGCCTGGCCTGGGACGTCCAGGTGCCCACCGCGGCGCAGATCGCCAACAAGACCATTCCGGCCGAAGCCGAGCCCGAGGCCGCCTGAGCCGTACGGCTGGACAGTCCGCACCAGAGGCGCGACACTAGTGCGCATGGACCGCTCTGGTGGCACGCGGCGGCGTGCGGTCGTCCTGGTGTGGTTGCTGGGCGCGGGGCTGATCGCGGTTGCGGTTGCCCTCAACATCAGCTTTATCGTCGTCAATTGGCGCGCTGGCCTGCTGTTGCTCGTCGGCGCGGTGAGTTTCGTCGTGTTGATCGGCGGGCTGGCGCTCAATACGGCCTTCCTGGTTCGCGAGATCCGCAAGAGCGAGCAGCATGACGCGTTCATCCATGCCGTTACGCACGAGCTGAAGACGCCGCTCGCTTCGATCAAGCTCTATCTGCAGACCCTCCAGCAGCGCGAGCTCGACAGTGTTCGCCGCAGCGAGCTGATCGAGACCATGCTGGAGGACTCCGAACGCCTGCAGCAGACCATCGACCAGATCTTGCTGGCCGGCAAGACCGGAGACGCTCGCCGGGTCGACAACCCCACTGAGGTCGACGTGGCGGATGTGGTGGGCGAATGCGTGCGGCTGGCCGGGAAGCGCCATCATCTCACAAACGGAGAGGTGAGCCTGGTGGACCGGTTGCCGCGGGGGACCTTGGTATTGGGTGATCGGGATGAGCTGGTCGCCGCGGTGACCAACCTGGTCGATAACGCCATCAAGTACTCGGGGGACCGGGTCAAAGTGGTGGTCGAGGTGGCCCGCGCTGGTGCGCGTCGGGTGGCGATCAGCGTGCGCGACCAGGGGATCGGGATCACCAGCGTCGAGTTGAAGCGTGTGTTTCGACGCTTCTATCGGCTGCCTGACGCGCTGCAGTCGCGCGTGCGCGGTACCGGCGTGGGGCTCTCGATCGTGCGGGCCGTGGCCCGCCGCCATGGGGGGCGCGCCTACGCCGAGAGCCGTGGCGCCGGCCAGGGCAGCACGTTCACGCTCGAGCTGCCGTTGAAGACGTCATGAGCCGGGTGCTGATCGTCGAGGACGAAGAGCATCTGGCGGCCGGCCTCAAGCTCAACCTCGAGGCGGAGGGGTACGACGCCGAGGTCGAAGAGGACGGACAGGTGGCGTTAGAGCGCCTCGTCGCGAGTGGCGGCGGCTTCGACGCGGTCCTGCTCGACGTGATGCTGCCCGGCCTAAATGGGTTCGAAGTGGTGCGTCGTCTTCGCGCTGCCGGGCAGTTCGTGCCGGTCATGCTCCTGACCGCCCGCTCCGAGCGGGATGATGTGCTCCGCGGGTTCGAGGCGGGGGCCGACGACTACCTCCCCAAACCGTTCGACCTGTCGATTCTGCTGGCCCGACTGCAGGGGCTGCTCCGGCGACACACCTGGCTGCGCGGGACCCACCAGGAGGATGAGGGGCCCGACGAGTTCGCCTTTTCCGGCAAACTGCTCGACTTTCGCGCCCAGGTGCTGCGCTGGGATGAGACCGAGCAGCCGCTGACCCTCATGGAGGCGACGCTGTTGCGCTACCTGGTGCGGCGAGAAGGGCAGACCGTGGCTCGGAAGGCGCTGCTCGAGGAGGTCTGGGGGGTGCGGGAAGACACCGACACCCGGACCGTCGACAATTTCATCGCTCGGCTGCGTCGGCATCTCGAGGCCGAGCCTTCTCACCCACGGCATCTCCTGACGGTACGCGGCGTCGGCTATCGGTTCGTGGCGGAGCCGGAAGAGCAGTAATGGCGATTGTAAAGAAGCTTCTCGTGGCGACATTGGCGGTCGGCGTCCTTGGCTACCTGTTTGTCAGTAGTCTCGAAGACACCATCTCCGAGCCCTATTCGCTCGAAGGGGCGTCGCTCAGCGGGTGGACACTCGAGATGGCGGAGCCCGGCTTTCGCGGGCTGTCAGTGCTTGGTCTGCGACCGCCGTCGCTCCTCCGGGCGAATCTGTTCGACCAGCTCTTCGATCGGACCATGGAGTCGATGACCGGGCCGCCCGACGACCTGTTGCCGATCGTGATGCTGGAGGAGTATCAACGTGGCCTCGCTGGCCTGCTGAGTCCGAGCGAGCTGCTACAACGGGCGCGTACCGCGGGCCTGGATCAGCTGACCCTGTCGCCGGTCTGCATGGCCGTGATCCGAGAGCCATACCAGGGCACCACGCGGCAGTTCTACTTCATCCTCTTCGAGACGCCGGAGATCCAGGCGTTCCGGGTAGATTTGGCCGCGCTGGCCGCCGCGCAGGGCGCGTCGCCAGGCCTTCTCGACCCCTTCGAGGTTGTTCTTCCGATCGCCGGCTCAGACCCCGCCTTCACGACCTGGTGGCCGCTGGTGGTGGATCGGGAGAACGATTGTCGGGCCGAGATCGGGTAGGTCGCCTGCCGATGCGTAGGCATTGGCACCAGTGCAGGCGAGTGCCAATGCCCGTAAGGTCGACGGGTGGATCTGCTTCTCGGCGACCGGCGGCTTTGGCACGGGATCAGTGGACTCATGACGACGCTTCGCGTCTATACCGACTTCGTTTGACCGTGGTGCTATCTCAGTACCGGGCGTATTGAGCGAGTGCGGCGGGAGCTCGGGCTCGAGATCGAGTGGGTCTACTTCCCGCTGCATCCCGAAACCCCGGAAGAAGGGCGCTCGCTCGAATCGCTGTTCGCCGGCCGCGGATACGACCTGAAGGTGATGCACGAGCGGATGGCGGCGCTCATGGCCGAGGAGGGGTTGCCTTACGGTCGGCGCACCCACACCTACAACAGCCGTCTCGCACAAGAGCTCGCGGCCTGGGCCGACGGCCAGCCTGGCGGCGAGGCGTTGCACGGGGAGCTGTATCGCGCCTACTTTGTCGACGGGCGCAATCTTGTCGACATCGATGTGCTTGTCTCGCTGGCTGAGGCGGCCGGGCTGGCGGGTAACGAGGCGCGTCAGGTGATCGAGGGTCGGACGATGCGCGAGCTCGTCGACGAGCACTGGTCAGCCTCGACCCGCGCCGGCATCACCGGCGTGCCCACCTTCGAAGCCGGTGGCTACCGCGCCGTAGGCGCCCAGCCGGAAGAGGTAATACGCCGGCTGGTCTCGGCCGACCCCCTGCCAAAGCCGCCGGTCGCCGAGTAGGAGTTCCACCCGGCGACCTTACGGGCATTGGCACGTGAGTGCGCCGGTGCCAATGCCTGGGCGCCCGGAGCCTGTAGCCCGTAGCCTGAAGCTTTCGTGACGGCGAGGACGCTCACCGTCCCCCGTCCTCGATAGTCTCGTAGACCAGCGTCTTCCATTCCTCTCGAAATCCGCCGCCGCGTGACGGCGAGACGGCGGCCATGATCACCGTTACGATCCCGTGCTCCGGGTCGATCGAGAACCTGGTGCCGGATGAGCCGTCCCACCAGTACTCGCCTTCCCCGACCGGCCAGCTGTAGGCGCTGGAGTCCAGGATCACGTTGAACCCGAGGCCCCAGCCGGATCCCGCCATGTAGCCGCCTCCGATCGGCATGGCTCGGGCCGGCACGTGGTTGTCGAGCATCAGCGCCACCGTGTTCTCAGACAGTAGGCGGGTCCCATTGAGCGTGCCGCCAGGAACATCTGCGAGAACCGGAGGAAGTCGGTTGCCGACGCCCGCAGGCCGACGCCGCCCTCGATCAGTGGGGGCGCTCGGTGAACGGTACCTGCTCGATGGCGTAGGGACGCAGCTCGCCCGTCTCGCGGTCGGGGCGATACACGCTGGCCAGCCGGTCCTCACGCTCGCCATCGGCCCAGAACTCGGTGTCCCTCATTCCCATCGGTTCGAAGATGCGCTCCTGGAGGAATTCGTCGAGCGGCTGACCAGATCACACTTCGACGAGTCGACCCAGTATCGTGGTGGAGACGCCGTATCGGAAACGGGTGCCAGGGTCTTCGAAGAGCGGCATCGCAGCCACGTTGTCCACCATCTCTCCGAGACTGATCGAGCGGAGCCTGACGTCGTTGGCCCGGTAGATCTGGCTGCTCCGGCTGCCGATACCCGAGGTGTGGGTCAGCAGGTGACGGACCGTGATGTCGCCTTGACGCGTCCTCGTCCGTTCGAGGTCGGGCGCCGAGGCGTCGACGAAGACTCGCTGCGCCGAGAACTGCGGGAGATAGTCGGAAATTGGGTCGTCCAGCTGGAAGGACCCTCCTCCCAGAGCAGCATCACCGCGGTGCTCGTGATCGAGCGGGTCATCGAGTAGAGCCGGAAAATGGCGTCGTCTGGCATCGCGTCGCCCACCTCGAGGTCACGCACGCCGAGCGCCTCGAAGTACACCAGCTTGCCGTGGCGGGCCACGGCCGCCACGACGCCGGCGATGTGGCCCTCGTCGATGTGCGCCTGGAGTGCCGCGGTGGCCGCTCCGAGGCCGGCGGGCGACATCCCCACCGACTCCGGTGCCGCACGGTCGAGATCCTGGGCGGCGGCCGGAGTGCACCAGACCAGTGCGCTGACGAGACATGCCAGGTGTCGAAGCTGCATCGGGGTCTCCCTCCCTGCGGAATATAATCACCTCTTACGCCATCGTCGAGCGTAGGAGGAGAGTGGTGAGACACGTCTGTACGCGATTCGCATGTGCCATGGTGGTCCTCGGTCTGCCGATCTCGGCCGCCTCGCAGGACTGGACCCAGTGGCGGGGCGCCAATCGGGACGGCGCGGTGCAGAGCTTCGACGTGCCAGCCACCTGGCCCGCCGCGCTCGCCGAGCAGTGGACCGTCGAGGTGGGTGAAGGCTACGCCTCGCCGATCATCGTCGGCGACCGTCTCTACATGTTCAGCCGCCAGGGCGAAGAGGAAGTGATGCAGGCGCTCGACGTGAGCACCGGCGAGACGCTGTGGCGGAGCGCCTATCCCGCCAGCTTCGAGATGATCGCGGCCACCCGTCGGCACGGCCCGGGCCCGAAGGCGACGCCGGCCTATGCGGACGGTCGCCTCTTCACCCTCGGGATCAGTGGGATCGTGACGGCGTTCGATGCCGAGAACGGTGACCAGCTCTGGCAGCGTTCCGCCGATTCGGTCGAACCGCTGTACCACACCGGTCAGTCGCCCATCGTCGACGGCGGTCAGATGATTCTGCACGTCGGGGGCCACGACTCGGGTGCGCTCACCTCATTCGATGTCGAGACCGGGGACGAGGTCTGGCGCTGGGACGGTGACGGCCCCGCCTACGGCTCTCCGATCGTGGTCGAGGTCGAGGGCAGCCGCCAGGTGATCACCTTCACTCAGGAGAATTTCGTCGGGGTGTCGGCCGACACCGGCGCGTTGCTCTGGAGTCGCCCCTACACGACACAGTCGACGACGACCTCACAGACGCCGCGGCTCTATCAAGGCGACGTCATCGAAAGCGGCCGGGGCAATGGCATCACCCGGTTCCGGGTCGTACGGGAGGGGAACGCCTGGACGACCGAGGACGTGTGGCACAACGACGAGGTCTCGATGCACATGTCCAATGGCGTGGTGGTGGACGGGGTCCTGTTCGGCCTGTCACACCTCAACAGCGGGCAGTACTTCGGGCTCGACCTCGATAGCGGCACCCTGCTCTGGACCAGCGATCCGCGGCAGGCGGACCACGCGTCCATCCTCAATGTGGGCACCACGATCCTGTCGATGGAAGAGGACGGCGAACTGTTGATCGTGCCCCATAGCCGGACCGGGTTCGCTCCGGTCCAACGATACGAGCTGGCCGATAGCGCCACCTGGACGTTGCCAGCGCTATCAGGCAATCGGGTGTTCGTGAAGGATCTCGAGTCGTTGACGCTCTGGACAGTGGACTGATTCAGGACGAGCCGGGAACGTCATCGAGGCGGCCGGCGTCCAACAGACCATCAGCTGGCCCCAGCACACGCAAGGGAGAGAGAAAGCAGCATGTCACTCAGAATCAACAGCACCGCACCGGACTTCACCGCTGAGACCACCCAGGGCACGATCAACTTCCACGAGTGGATCGGCGACGGCTGGGCCATTCTCTGTTCGCACCCCAAGGACTTCACCCCGGTATGCACCACCGAGCTGGGCACGATGGCCGGCCTGAACGACGAGTTCGCCAAGCGCAACTGCAAGATCCTCGGCATCAGCGTCGACCCGGTGACCAATCACGAGAAGTGGTCGAAGGACATCGAGGCATCACAGGGGCACGCGGTGACCTATCCGCTGGTGGGCGACCCGACCCTGGAGATCGTGAAGCAGTACGACATGCTGCCGGCCGATGCGGGCGACACCAGTGAAGGTCGCACTCCGGCCGACAACGCCACGGCACGGTCGGTCTTCGTCATCGGACCGGACAAGAAGATCAGGGCAACCATCACCTATCCGATGAGCACCGGGCGGAACTTCGAGGAGATTCTTCGCCTCCTCGATTCTTGCCAGCTCACCGCGCAGAAGAAGGTGGCCACGCCCGCCAACTGGAAGCAGGGTGAGGACGTCATCATTTTGCCGGCCGTCTCGGACGACGCCGCCAAGGAGACTTATCCCGACGGCTGGAAGTCGCCGCTGCCGTATATCCGCATCGTGCCGCAACCCAAGTAGGGGCTGCGAGGAGGCATTTGGCGGGCAGGTAGGCAGCCGCCGAATGCCCGTGAGGTCGACGGGCTCTCATGCAACCTGTCGACCGGCGGCTACAGGCTTCAGGCGCTCTGACGCTCGAAGGACCGTTGAGGCGGTTCCCCGGGCGTTGCGTCGTTTTGGCCGCCTATAGTCGGCGGACAACGACATGTCTTTGAGTGCCGGGCAGCGTCTGGGGCCCTACGAGG
>CAJWMX010000035.1 GCA_913043805.1 uncultured Acidobacteriota bacterium
AACCTCACTGGCCGAGGCGGTCGGCGTCGACTGGACCCAGCGCGACGGGCTGCTCGCGCATCACGACTTCGAGGGAGATGTCGCCGGAACCCAGACGACCGACCAGGTGCCCGCGGTCCTCGAAGATGGCCTGCCGAGCTTCGTGGACGGGCGACTCGGGCGGGCCCTGGCTTTCGACGGCACGCGTTTCGTCAACGCGGGTCCCAGCCCCGACCTGACCTACACGGACGCCTTCAGCTTCGCCGCCTGGATCAAGCCGGACGCCGCCGATGGCGTGGTCCTGTCACGCGCCGGCAGCGGCGATCAGGGTGAGGTCGGCTGGGGCATCTATCTCGACGAGGCCAAGCTGCGGTTCAACATGTCCACCCGGGTGCTCGACGACGGCGTCGCCGCCGAAACCGTCGACCCGGTCCGGCTCGGCGAGTGGCAACACGTCGTGGTGACCTACGACGCCTCGCTGACGCCTGAGGGCATCAAAATCTACATCGACGGGCGGGTCCAGCCGCAGACCCCGCTGAACGACCTGGTCGGGAACCGGCTGCGGGTCCGCGGATTCCCGCTGCGCATCGGCGCCAGCGGCTCGGACAAGCCTCGATTCCAGGGTGTCATCGACGAGGTGCGCATCTACCAGGGCACGCTGACCGCAGCCGAAGCGGCCGTGGCGGCCGAGGTCGCCTCGCTGAGCGCCATCGTCGACATTCCAGCCGCGCAGCGCTCCGACGCTCAGACCGACAAGCTGCGCATGGCGTTCCTGGATCAGTATGCGCCGGCCGAGATCCAGGACGCGATCCGAGCCCTCAACGACCTCGAGGCGCAGCGCGACGCGCTCTGGGACAGCTTCCCCACCGTGATGGTGATGGAGGAGAACGCCGAGCGCACGCCAACCTATCTGCTCAACCGCGGCGCCTACGATCTGCCGGGCGAAGAGGTCTTCCCGGGAGTGCCCAGCGTGCTCCCACCGCTGCCCGACGGCGCCGAGGCCAACCGTCTGTCGTTCGCCCGGTGGCTGGTCGATCCGGACCACCCGCTGACCGCCCGGGTCACCGTCAACAGGTTCTGGCAGATGTATTTCGGCACCGGGCTGGTCAAGACGGCCGAGAACTTCGGCACGCAGGGCGAGTATCCCAGCCATCCCGAGTTGCTCGACTGGCTGGCGACCGAGTTCATCGACTCGGGCTGGGACGTGAAGGCGCTCCAGCGCGCCATCGTCACCAGCGCCGCCTATCGCCAGTCGTCAAAGATGAGTGCGGACGAGTTCGAGCGCGATCCCGAGAACCGGATGGTTTCCCGGGGTCCAAGGCTCCGTCTCCAGGCGCAGATGATCCGCGACCAGGCGTTGGCCATCTCCGGTCTCCTGGTCGAGCAGGTCGGCGGCCCCTCGGTGAAGCCGTACCAGCCGGAGGGGCTCTGGGCCGACATGGTCGAAGGCGGGTACGGCGACTACGAGCTTTCCGAGGGCGGCGACATCTATCGCCGCAGCCTCTACACGTTCTGGAAGCGGACCCTCGGTCCCCCGACAATGATGACGTTCGACTCGTCGACCCGGGAGACGTGCATCGTGCGCACCGGGCGTACGAACACGCCGCTGCAGGCCCTGAACCTGATGAACGACGTGACCTACGTGGAAGCGGCGCGTCGGCTGGCCGAGCGGATGATGCGGGAAGGCGGCGACTCGCCCGAGGACCGGATCGCCTACGCCTATCTGCTCGCCACGGCCCATCGTCCGCCGGCACGCGCACACGACATCCTTGTGGCCGGTTACCAGGAACATCTCGCCGAGTATTCGGCGAACCGTGAGGCGGCCCTGGCACTGGTCACACAGGGAGAGTCGACCCGGGACGAAACGCTCGACGTCGCCGAGCTCGCCTCGTTCACCATGGTGGCCAACCTGATCCTGAACTTCGACGGCACGATCACGAAGGAATAGCGGATGGAATCGCCCTTTGAACGCCTGCTGGCGCGTCGTCGCTTCCTGGAGCTCGCGGGTACCGGCATCGGGTCGGCCGCCCTGGCGACGCTCTTCGGACAGGACCTGCTCGCACAGACGGGTACGCCTGCCGGTGTCGGCTCCCTCCCTGGCCTGCCGCACCACGCGCCGAAGGCGAAGCGGATCATCTATCTGTTCATGTCGGGCGCGCCGTCGCAGCATGAGCTCTTCGACTACAAGCCGGCGCTCACCGACCTGGCCGGGCAGGACCTTCCGCCCTCGGTGCGCGGCGACCAGCGGGTCACCGCCATGACCGCCGGGCAGGACAGCTTTCCGCTCGTGCCGTCGAAGTTCCCGTTCGCCCAGCACGGACAGTCTGGGGCCTGGGTGAGCGAGCTGTTGCCGCACACCGCGCAGATCGCCGACGAGCTGTGCTTCGTCAAGTCGCTGCATACCGAAGCGATCAACCACGACCCCGGTATCACCTTCTTCCAGACCGGCGCGCAGCTGGCCGGACGCCCGAGCATGGGGGCCTGGCTCTCCTACGGACTCGGGTCGATGAACGCCGATCTGCCCACCTTCGTAGCAATGGTGTCGAAGGGGTCGGCCCAGACGGGCCAACCGCTCTACGACCGCTTGTGGGGCAGCGGGTTCCTGCCCACGCGTTATCAGGGCGTGAAGTTCCTATCCACGGGCGACCCGGTCCTCTATCTCTCCAACCCGCCGGGCGTGGATCAGGACACGCGGCGTCGATTCCTCGACGATCTCGGTGCGCTCAACGGACTCAAGGAAGAGGAGTTCGGTGACCCAGAGACGAGCACCCGCATCGCGCAATACGAAATGGCGTATCGGATGCAGTCGTCGGTACCGGAACTGACCGACCTGTCGGACGAACCGGAGAGCACCTTCGAGCTCTACGGGGAAGATTCGAGGACCCCGGGCACCTTCGCCAGAAACTGCCTGCTCGCTCGTCGTCTCGCGGAGCGAGACGTGCGGTTCGTGCAGTGCTTCCACCGGGGCTGGGACCAGCACACCCGACTGCCCCAGGGGATCTCGAGGCAGGCCAAGGACGTCGACCAGGCGCAGGCGGCGCTCGTGATGGACCTGAAGCAGCGCGGGCTGCTCGACGACACCCTGGTGGTCTGGGGCGGCGAGTTCGGGCGAAGCGCCTACAGCCAGGGCATCATCACCGAAGAGACCTACGGACGCGACCATCATCCGCGTGCCTTCACCATCTGGATGGCGGGTGGCGGCGTCAAGCCGGGCTTCACGCACGGAGAGACCGACGAGTTCTCCTACAACATCGTCCGCGACCCGGTGCACATCCACGACCTGCACGCGACCATGCTTCACCTGCTGGGCATCGACCACACCAGGCTGACCTATCCGTTCCAGGGTCGGAACTTCCGGCTGACCGACGTCTCCGGCCGGGTCGTCCAGGACGTGCTGCTGTAGCCACCTCTGAACTCCGCGGTTCGGCGACTCGTCTACCTCATCGTGAGGCATGACGCGTGATCGCGACGGCCACCGCTGTTTCATCAACCAGAGAAACCGCATTCTGGGAGCGTCTGGACGAGCTTCGGGAATCGCACCGCCAGCTCTGGTGGGACGTCGACGACGCTACCCCACCCTCCGGCGACGCACCCGACCCGCCCCTCAGGCGTCAACGCACGAATCGCACCCGGGCGCTCCGGGCGCGGGAGAGCGCCACCTCGCTCTCATACTCGGCGTCCCTTGGGAACAGGTGACGGACGTCGGCGCCGCCGCGGGTGCCGAACGGCAAGGTCTCGACCCGGTCGTGCTGGGGGAGGTCGGTGGCCAGTCGATAGGTCTGCCCGCCCACCGAGGGTGGCGCAGTCCCAACAGCCAGCCGACTGACCGTTCTCGCCGCGGCCAGGTAGCGTTCCAGCAACGACTCCGAGAGTCGGAGCGCGACCCCGATGTTGTCGAACCCTTCGCTCGAATCGTCGGCCGGGAGCAACGCCTCGACATCGGCCTCGACGCCAAGCAGATCCCTGACGACGTTCCGATACTCGACCCGATTCAACCGATGCATCGCCACCGACCGTCCCGGATAGGGCCGGGCCACGGCGGCGCGATCCAGCTCGCCTTCGAGCCAGCTCGCCAGCTGCGCCAGTCCGTCACCCGCCGGCCGCGGTCGACCGGCCGGCGGCATCATGCCGGCGCGCAGCTTCCGCACCACACGCTCCTAGGTCGCGGCCTCGGCCTCGAGGGTGTCCAGCGAAAGCGTGTCGAGCGTGAGGCCGATGGCCCGGAGCTGACCGGCGAGCGGGCTCGACGCGGTGCCGGCCACCACCTGCTGGTTGTGACAGGTGACGCAGTAGCGGTCGAGTGTGCCGCGGTGCTGAGCCTGCTCGCCAGACGGCTGGGCGACGACGGAGGTGGAGCACGCCAGCGCCACGGCGACGCATGCCGCCCGGGCCCGCGTCATGGCCGGCCTCCCGGAAGGGCCAGTGTGATGAGCGACGGGGCCTGTCCCCCGCCCACCGTGAGGGCGAGGTACTGGGTGCCATCGAGCATGTACGTCATTGGCGTGCCAATGGCGCCACCCGGCAGGTCGACCGACCCCACCGGCTCGCCCGTGGTCTTGTCGTAGGCCACCAGACGAGGTCCGTCATTGGCGCCACCCGCCGTCAAGGCGTGAATCAACAACGTCCGCGTCAACACCGGTCCGCTCCGGCTGTCGTCGCCGCCGAGCGGCGGCAGGTTCAGGTCGCGGAGCATCGGGTGGTTTCGAATGCGGTCACCATTCCCGAGTGGCGTCATCCACAGATGGTCTCCGCTGTTCATGTCGATCGCGGTCATTCGCGAGTAGGGCGGCTTCCAGAGCGGCAGCCCCTGCGGCATCGTCGGTCGGCGGTCCGGATTCCCCGCCTCGATGAACGACGCCCGCCCGCGGGTCAGGATGTAGTCCAGCGTCGACGGATCACCCGGCTCAGGACGACGAAAGCGCATCACCGAGTGCACGTTGCGCGACGGGATATAGAGCACGCCCGTCTCCGGATCAACCGCCGCGCCCGACCAGTTGGCGCCACCGCCCGCGCTGGGGCGGAAGATCGTGCCGCGGAGCGAGAGCGGCGTATAGAGCGGCCCCAGCCGGAACCCGTCGACCGCGTCGAGCGCCATCTCTCGGATCTCGGGCGTGAAGTCCACCAGGTCGTCGATCGACGCTCCCTGCGTATCGAAGGCCGCGGGCCGGGTCGGGAACGGCTGGGTCGGAGACAGCACTTCCCCTTCCAGATCGGTCTCGGTGTTGACCTCGCGCTCCTCGATCGGCCAGATCGGCTCGCCCGTCACCCGATCGAACGCATAGACGAACGCCTGCTTGGTGACCTGCGCCACCATCTTCACCGGACGGCCGTCCACGGAGACGTCGAGCATGTTCGGAGCGGTCGGATTGTCGTAGTCCCAGACGCCGTGGTGGACCATCTGGAAGTGCCACAGCCGCTGGCCGGTCTCGATGTCGACCGCGACGAGACTCTCGGCAAACAGGTTGTCGCCCGGCCGATGTCCACCGTAGTAGTCGGACGTGGGGGTACTGGTCGGCAGATAGACGATCCCCAGCTCAGGATCGGCACTCATGTTCGACCAGGTGTTGGCGTTGCCCGAGTACCGCCAGGACTCGTTGCCCCAGGTGTCGCTGCCGAACTCATCGCCGCTCTGCGGAATGTTGTGAAAATCCCAGCGATGGTCGCCGGTCCGCGCATCGTAGGCGCGCGAGAACCCGGGCGGCATCTCCTTGGTGACGCTGAAGTCGTTGATCGACGACCCGACGATGATGGTGTCGCCCACCACGAGCGGCGCCGACTGCGACGACAGGGGCAGCAGATTCAGATTGTCACGCTCGCCTCGGGTCGCCCGCGGCAACCCGTCCGTCAGGTCGACTCGCCCGTTGTCGCCGAAGTCCGAGGCGGGCAAGCCGGTGGCCGCATCGACGGCCATGAGAAACCCGTCGCCCGTGCCCCAGACGATGCGCGCGGCGCCGCCGTTCTCCCAGTAGCCGACCCCACGGTGCGCCCAGGGCGCCGGGGCCGGGGTCCCGGCCTCGTAGATGCGAGGGTCGTGTACCCACAGGGTTCGACCGGTGCGAGCGTCGATCGCCGCCGCCTGGTAGAGCGGGGTGCTCAGATAGAGCACGCCGTCGACCATGAGCGGCGTCGCCACCAGACGCCCTGGGCCTGGCCGGGTGACCCAGCGATCCGGCTCCTCTGACTCGAGGATCTCGAAGAGCGTGTCGGCGGAGACCACCGTCGCTCCGTGCGGTCCGTCGTAGACCAGGTGGGTGTCGGCGGTCTCCCACCGCCAGGCCACTTCAAGGTCTTCGAAGTTGTCGGCTGTGATCTGGTCGAGGGGCGAGTATTTGCTGGCGTAGGTGTCGGCGGCGTAGAACCGCCACTCGCCGTCGGTGGCGCCCGGCTGCGCGGAGGCGGTCGCCGAGACGCACGTCACGAAGACGCCGACGGCCAGTCCGCCCAGTCTCGTAGCTCTCAAGTGTCCACCACTCCTTCGAATCCGCCCAGTCTACGACTTCGGTTGCTGTCATGCCAGAATTGGCGCGTGCAGAAACTCCTGTGCCGGGCTGGACGAATCGCTACCCTCACGGTCGTCGTCGGCGTGATAGCAGCCGCGTCGACCCAGGCCCAGGTCCCGGTGGGCGACTGGCGGTCGTTCGCGGCCGATCCGGCCAGCACGAAGTACTCGGGTCTCGACCAGATCCCCCCGGACAACGTTGATCGTCTCGAGCCGGTGTGGACCTGGGACGCAGCCGCGCTCGATGCGACGACCGGCCAGCCTCCGAGAGGCTTCCGGTCCACCCCAATCAAGGTGGACGACCGGCTCTATGTCAGTACCACCCTGAACCTGGTGGCCGCACTCGACCCGGCGACCGGCGCGCTGCTCTGGTCGTTCGACCCGAAGGCCTACGACTTCGAGACGCCCACCCATGGCGGCCTGGGCAGCCGCGGAGTCGCCTACTGGAGCGACGGCGCCGACGACGAGCGGATCGTCTTCGCGACCGGCGGCATGCAGTTGCTCACCCTGGACCCGGCCACCGGCGCCCTGGTCACCGACTTCGGTGATGGCGGCTACGTGGACCTGACCCTGGGACTCGGGCGGGAAATCCCGCGCGAGCACTACAACCAGAAATCGCCGCCGACGATGTGTGGCGACACGATAGTGGTCGGCTCCATCGTCAACGACCTCGGGCTGACCCGTCAGATGCCGCCGGGCCACGTCCGCGGCTACGACGTTCGCACCGGCGCCATGAAGTGGATCTTCCACACCATTCCGCAGGAGGGCGAGCTTGGCGTCGAGACCTGGGAAGACGGCTCGTGGCGCTACACCGGCAACACGAACGTCTGGTCCTGGATGAGCTGCGACGAGGAGCTCGGCTACGTCTATCTGCCGCTCGGCACCCCGAGCGACGACTGGTATGGCGGCCACCGGCTTGGCGACAACCTCTTCGCCGAGAGCGTGGTCGCCCTCGACGCCGAGACCGGCCACCGGATCTGGCACTTCCAGGCGGTCCATCACGGGGTCTGGGACTACGACTTCCCCACCGCGCCGAACCTGGTGGACATCGTGGTTGACGGCCGTCCGATCAAGGCGCTGGCGCAGACCAGCAAACAGGCCTTCACCTACGTGTTCGACCGGGTGACCGGCGAGCCGGTCTGGCCGATCGAAGAGCGGCCGGTGCCCGCCTCGACCGTGCCCGGAGAGCGGCTGTCGCCAACCCAACCCTTCCCCACCAGGCCGCCGCCGTTCGACCGTCAGGGCGTGACCATCGACGACCTGCTCGACTTCACTCCCGAGCTACGACAGGAGGCACTCGACATCGTCGAGGACTTCGTCATCGGCCCGCTCTTCACCCCGCCGATTGTGGCCGGCCACGACGGCAAGGAGGGTGTGATCCAGCTACCCGGCATCGTGGGGGGCGTGAACTGGCCTGGCGGCTCGGTCGACCCCGAGACCGGCTATCTCTTCGTCCAGTCGGCCACCTATCCGTGGGTGACCGCGCTCGAAGCCCCGAACCCGGACGAGTCTGACCTGGCCTATAGGTTCGAAACCTGGTCACGGTCGCCGGCCGGCCCCCGGGGGCTGCCGCTCATCAAGCCACCCTACGCGCGACTGACCGCGATCGACCTCAACAGGGGTGACATCGCCTGGCAGGTGCCGCTGGGCGATGGACCGCGTGAACAGGTCAACGCCATCCTGGGCAACGGCACCGACGTCGGACCGCTCGGCTGGGAGTCGATGGCCGCCGTCAACGGCAACGCGCCGCTCGTCACCAGGACCCTGCTCTTCGTGAATCAGGGCTACACGCCGGACGACCCCGAGAACCCCCAGCTCGGGGTCATGCGGGTGTTCGAGAAGACCACCGGCGAGCTCGTACTGGAGCGGCCGCTCCACACCTCGCCGCGCGGCGCACCGATGACCTACCTCCACGACGGCCGACAGTATCTGGTGTTCGGGGTGGGCGGCGGCGACAGCACGCCGGGGTTGCGGGCCTACGCGCTCGCGGAATGACCCGCCCCTTCGACGAGCTTCAGCGAGGCAACGGCCGTTCGCGCCCGATCAAACCATTGAACAGGACGAACACGAGGGCGTGGATGAGGAGCACCAGCAAGCCGAGCCCTACGAGCGCAGGCGACGCGAAGCGGCGAGCCAGACAGGCCGAGACGGCGCCCGTCGTCGCCCGCACCGAGAACACGAGCTCGGCATAGCCCTCCCGTCCCGCCACGAAGAGCGTCCCCCCGTCCGACCATCGCCCGTCGGTCGCCCACAAGCCCACGCCGGTGACCGGCTTCGCCGGGTCCGACCGCACCTTGAGTCTGAACCGTCGACCGGCCGACGCCAGACGCTCGAGCACCCGAATTCGCAGCGCCCCATCGCGCGTCGCCGCGGACCCGAAAACATCTGGGCGCGGTCACCGCAACACGTCGAACAGATAGCTGTACTTCAGGATGAAGCTACGGCCGGCACTGGTGTGGGGTATGGCGCCAAGCCCATCGGTCTCGTTGTAAACCAGGAACAGGCCGGTGTTGGCGTCCTGCAGCCAGCCGAACCTCAGGTTGACCGACCAAAGGTCTGCGCTGTCGTTGTACTGCAGCAGACTCTGGGCAAACAGTCGCGGCGAAAAGTTGTAAGCGACGGTGGTGGAGACGAGATTCGTGATCGTCGAGCCCAGGGGCAGATCGATGTCGTTCCGGCTCCAGTTGATCCGCACGTTGAGCGTCTCGCCACGACGGAACCCGAGCGACGGACCGTAGCTCAGCAGCTCCCCACCGAAGAACCCGCTCGCCTGGACCCGAGCACCGATGGTCACCGGCCTCGACGCGTCGGTGTTGTAATTCAGCATCACCTCGTTCCACTCGTAGGCGCCCGGTGCCACCGGCACGCCGGATACCGTGAACGAGCGCACCACCCCTTCCTTCCGGATGTTCCAGGCGGTGATGAGGATGGAGCTGTCATTGAACTCCCAGAGGTTATCCATGTGGAGCAACGAGCTCTCGATGAATCCCTCGTCGTAGTTCCAGAACCGGTTGAAGGTGACGTGCGGCTGGACCTCCTGAATCTTCAGGAAGTTCTCCGGGCGATAGGTGTAGAAGATGCCCCCGTCCACCTTCCGGAAGCCCCGGCGACGCACGAAGCCAACCTCAGGATTGAAGTTGTCGCCCATCTCCATGTAGCCGAGGCGCACCCGCCAGGCCTGCGCGTTGTAGTCGACGGCCGCATCCCATGCGTGGTCCTCGTCACGCAGACCTGGAGTCTCGGTCTTCGCCGCGAAACCGGAGATGGTGCCGTTCTGTCCGAAGCCCAACCGACCGTCGAGCGCGTAGGTCCGGTTGATGTCGTTGCTCGCCGCCAGATCGCCGGTGGCCTGCCGATTGACGAACAGGACGCCGATGCTGGACCGGTTCGGGAGGTCCTGGCGCAGCCGAGCTACCCCGAAATTGTTGCCCGCGTTGCCAAACACCTCGTCGGTCTGCATGTTCAGCAGACCGATGGTCGTGGAATCGGTCACCTTTCCAGACAGCCGTGCGCCACCAAGGATCGGAATCGCCTGTCCGCCGTCACCGATACCTATCCGACGGCTGAAGAAGAGCTCCGTCTGACTCGGATCGTTGAAGGCCGCCCCGCCGCTGTTGGCCACCGTGAAGGCGCCGGCGTTCTCGAGGAAGAACGGGCGCTTTTCGGGGAAGAACAGATTGAACCGGTCGAGGTTGATCTGCTGCTGGTCGACTTCGACCTGCGCGAAGTCGGTGTTGTAAGTGGCGTCGAAGGTCAGGCCTGACGTCACCCCGTACTTGAGGTCGGCGCCCCAGTCGCCGTTGGTGCGGATGTCGTCGTCCAGCGCGTCGGTCCGCTGTACGCCTTCACCCACGACGTAGGGCGTGATCTGCAGCGTGCGCCACAGATCCGCCGGTGCCTGGACGTTGGTCAGCTCGCCCGCCATCGACACCCGGAACAGATCGAACTGTCGAGGGAGCGGCGACCAGTAGGCGAGCTCGTTTCGGCGCCTGATGCTCCGCTGGACATTGAAGCCCCACACCTGCTCGCGGCCTGCCGGGAACCGGATGGTGCGGAACGGAATCGCGAACTCGGCCGTCCAGCCGACGTCCGAAATGGCGGTGCGAACTTGCCAGGCTCCATCCCAGTTCAGGTTGAAGCCGCCGCCGGCACCGAACGAGGTACCGCCTCGGCCCATTCCGCTTCCGCCAGCGCCTTCGTTGATTAGCTGGCCGTCGTACTCCTGCCCGCCCGGGCTGGTGCCGAACACGAAGCCGTTCTGCTGGTCGAGGAACGTATCGAGGATCAGCTGGATGCTGTCGCTGCTGGTCAGCGCCGAGTCGCGGCGACTGTCGGTGACGATGATCGAGGCTGGGTCGTCGTCGTAGCAGACGATACCGAAGTAGATCGTGTCGTCGGTGTAGATGACGCGCACCTCGGTGCGCTCCGAGGCTGGCAGCCCCTCATCGGGCGCCGTCTGCACGAAGCCGCTCGCCGCCGGCACTCCCATCCACGCGGGGTCGCCGAGCACGTCCCCGTCCAGGGTCGGAGCTACGGCGGCGGGCGCGGCCGCCGTTCGGCGGACCTCGGAGGCCAACTGGAGCTCCTGGGACGGTTGCGCGAAGGCGGGAAGCGAGGCGAGGAGGCAGGCCAGCGGTAGTCCGACGGTTCTCACGCGTTCACAACTCCTCGATTCGACGGTTCACGAAGTCGATCGCCTCGGACGGCACCTCGAAGCGGTCCAGAACCTGGTTGCCCTGATAGCCGACGTCGGCGATACCGCTCGGACTAGTGTAGTAGGCGTCGACCGTCATCCGGCGCACCCAGTCGAAGAACGAGACGCCCGGGCCAAGCTCGCCAGGGGTATCGGAGCGCTCTGCCGCCACCAACGCATCGAGCAGGGCCGTCTGCTCGATAGCGGCGGCATCGACGAACGTCGAACCAGCGCGGCGACGCATGGTCGCGTCCATCCACGCCAATCCGCCCTGATAGATGTTGGCCAGCTCCTCGTTCTGCCCGCACAGCAGGTCGATGAACTCGGGCGCGCCGGCGTCCACGCCGCTGCCGCCACCGGCGTCGGCCGGCACGATCAGCTCGGCCAACCTGGTCACGGTGGCGAACTCGTGTGTATTGAGCCGGCCCGGCACATAGCACCCGGCTGCGCCCTCGCCGACGCCAGAATTGGGATGCACGGAACCGCCGCTGCCCGTAGACTGATACCGAAACACGGCGAGGTCGACGATGAACACGCTGCTCCACCGACCGGCGTTGGTGGCCCTTTGTACCGGGCTACTGGCGACGCCGGTCCTGGCACAACCCCAGATCCACGAGATCATCGTGGAAAGCCCGGCCATGACCAGCGGCGAGACGATGCCGCGGGTCTACACTCCGGATGGCCGTAACCTGTCGCCACCGATCACGTGGCGCAACCTTCCAGCCGGCACCCGAGAGATCGCGGTGGTCTGCTCGGACTTTGGCGCCGGCAACCCGCCGCCCTGGGTACACTGGATCATCTACAGCATCCCCGGCACGGCCACCGGGCTCCCGGAAGGTCTCCCCATCATGGAGGAGACGCCCATGCCGGACGAGCTGGCCGGCGCGATCCAGGGGCTGAACGGCTGGCGTCGTCCCTACTACCGTGGTCCGGCCCCCCCCGCGGGAACCCCGCACATCTACCACTTCAAGGTGTTCGCGCTGGACACCGAGCTTGGCCTGCAACCGGGCCTCGACCGGGAGGATTTGCTGCGAGCGATGGAAGGCCACATCATCGGCGAAGGCGAGATCGTCCCGGTGTACGAACGGTTCTGAGGACAGACGCGATGGCAGACGAACATTCACGAACGTTGTCACGCCGAGCGCTGCTTCGCGGCGCGGGC
>CAJWMX010000036.1 GCA_913043805.1 uncultured Acidobacteriota bacterium
GCTCGGGTTCGCGCTCGAGCACTTCGACGGCATCGGCGCGTTCCGCAGCGTGACCGAGGCCGGCGCCCCGGTGGATGCGAAAGGCTCATTTCCGACCGGCGAGGAGTTCGAAGGGCTGAGGGGACTGCGGGCATTCATGCTCGGCCACCGCGAAGCGTTCGTGGAGACGTTCATCGAGAAGCTCCTGGCGTACGCCCTCGGGCGCCAGCTCGAAGTCTTCGATTTACCGACGGTCAGGCATATCCAGCAACAGGCGGCGTCCGACGACTACCGGTGGTCGTCCATCGTCACGGGCATCGTGACGAGCACGCCGTTCGGCATGCGGACGGTACGGGCTGCCGAAGAGGCACGAGTGGCCGCCTCGACGCCCTCGGCCGGCAGCGCTGTTCGGTAGGAGCAACTCGGCAGGAGACACGGTCATGTATATCTCGAAGCTTTCGATGCCGCGACGAACGTTCCTGCGGGGCGTCGGCACCGCGATGGCGCTCCCGCTCCTGGACGCGATGGTGCCGGCGCTGACGGCGACGGCACAGACCGCCGCGAAACCGGTGAAGCGTTTTGGCGTCGTGTACGTCCCGAACGGCATCACGATGGCCGCCTGGACGCCAACAGCGACCGGGGCCGCATTCGAGCTGCCGCCCATCTTGCAGCCGATGGCGCCATTTCAGGACCAGATGCTCCTCGTCTCGGGCCTCAATGGCGCCGGTGGCTTCGGGCATACCGGCGCCTCTACGGAATTCCTGACCGGCATCAAGGTGGGCACCGGCGATCCGGATGCCGCCGGGCCGTCGGTCGATCAGCTCATCGCGGCGGAGGCCGGGAAGGAGACGCAGCTGGCGTCGCTCGAGCTGGCGATCGATCCGCGCGACAACACCGGCACCTGCGACGGGCATAGCTGCGCGCTGAGCAACACCATCTCGTGGCGATCGTCGTCGGTGCTGCTCCCGATGGAGAACGATCCCCGCGTCGTCTTCGAACGACTGTTTGGTGACAGTGGAACGACCGATCCCGCTGTGCGCCAGCAACGGCTCCAGTTCGATCGCAGCATCCTCGATTCGGTCACGACCGCCGCGGCGGACTTGCAGCGCGATCTTGGCGAGGGCGATCGCCAGCGGATCGTCGAATACCTGGACTCGGTTCGAGACGTCGAGCGGCGGATTCAGCGCGCCACAGAGCAAAGCACGCGCGAGCTGCCCCTCGTCTCACAACCCGATGGCATCCCGCAGCGGTTCGACGAGCATGCCGGGCTCATGTTCGACCTGCAGGCGCTGGCCTTCCAGAGCGACCTGACCCGCGTGTCGACCTTCATGCTGGGCCGCGAATTCAGCGCTCGGACGTTCCCCGAGATCGGCGTGTCCGAAGCGCACCATCCGCTCTCGCACCACCAGAACGTCGCGGACCAGATCGAGAAGATCACGAAGGTCAATACGTATCAGATGAGCGTGTTTGCGTCGCATGTGGAGAAGCTGCGCTCCACGCCGGACGGCGACGGCTCGCTGCTCGACCACACCGTGATGCTGTATGGGGCCGGAATGAGCGAAGGCAACACGCACGATCACTCGAACCTGCCGCTGATGCTCGTGGGTGGAAAAGACCTCGTCAACGGCGGCCGTCACCTGATGTTCGAGGGCGATCCTGCCGCGAACCTGTTGCTCTCGATCGCAGACAGGATGGATGTGCCGATCGAGCAGCTCGGGAACAGCAGCGGCAAGCTGGAGCTCGACACGCTGCTGTAGCTAGTCCTTTAGCCTGAACGCATACAGAGCGTTGCCGCTGCGCGGGTGCTGAATCTCCGGCGCGAGCGCCGCCGGGGACAGCCGCGGGCTTCCGCCCCCAAGCCCGGTCGAAACCACGACATACTGCTCGCCGCCACTCCGGAACGACACCGGAAAGCCCTGCACCGACGTGCCGAGTCGCGTCTCCCACAGCGACTCACCGGACTCCACATCGACCGCTCGAAAGCGGCGGTCGAGATCGCCCACAAACGCGAGCCCACCCGCCGTCGACAGCACACCAGTCAGGAAGGGTGCCCGCTGCTCGATGCTCCAGACCTCCTCCATCGTCTCGACGTCGTACGCGGCGAGCTTGCCCAGGTTGCCGTTGGTTCCCGGCATCTCGAGAAACGGTCGCGAGCTGATACCGACGCCGCCGGCCCCCTCCTCGAGCTCGACCTGGCGACCGGTAATCTCCATGCAGGTCTGGGCCAGCGGGATCACGAGCAGCCCGGCCGCCGGGTGATAGCTCATCGGGTGCCAGTTCTTGCCGCCGGCGGTGCTGGGGCACGCCGACATCGCCTCATCGACCGTGGCATCGCGGATGTCCTGGCGATAGGTGACCGCGCCGGTGTCCGGGTCGATCCGCTCGAACACGTTCTGATAGACCGTTTCCTGGAACCCGAGAAACGCGCCGGTGCCGCGGTCCAGCTTCCACAGGATGCCGTGCTTGCCGATACTGAACACGACGGAACGGCCGGCGACGTCGACCAGCACCCGTTCGTACACCTCGTCGAGATCGAGCGTTTCGCCGGGGACATGCTGGAAGTACCACTCGAGCGAACCGTCGTCGGGGCGAAGCGCAATCGTCGAGTTGGTGTACAGCGCCGGGTCATCCACCGTCATGCCGCGACTCGCGGCCACCCACGGTTTGGCTTGCGCCACCCCGAAGTAGACCAGGTTCAGCCCCGGGTCGTAGCTGCCCGTGATCCAGGTGTCGCCGCCGCCGCGGATCGCATCCGGCAGGTTGGCCCACGTGTTGCCACCTGGCTCGTCCGAGCGGGCGACGGTGTTGAAGGTCCAGAGCGACTCGCCCGTACCAGCGTCGATCCCGCTGATGAAGCAGCCGGCTCGGCTGAAGCGCTCACACCCGTTGAGCCCCTGCACAATCTTGCCGTCCACGACGATCGGACCGCTCGTGCTCTGGTGTCCTTGCGTGTTGTCGCCGAACGGTGTGGTCCAGACAAGGTCACCGGTGGCCGCATCGAGCGCGACCATCCGTGCATCGGAGGTGGCCAGAAACACCTTGTCGTCGTAGATGGCCAGGTTCCGGCTCGTCCCCGAGTACCCCCCGCTCTCGCTCCCGACTTCATGTTCCCAGATGAGGTCACCGGTGCGACCATCGAGCGCCTGCACCACGTTGCCGTAGTTGGTGACGTAGAGGACCCCGTCGTGCACGACCGGCGACGGCGCGTTCCATCCGCCTTCGTTCATCGACCATGTCCACGCCAGCTCGAGGTCTTGCACGTTGTCCCGGGTGATCTCTTGCAGCAGGCTGTAGCTCCAGGCCGCATAGTTGCCCCGGACCATCAGCCAGTCGTCTGGAGAAGGCGTCCTGAGCATCTCCTCGGTGACCGGGCTGAAGTTCGGAACGGTGCCGGTCACTCTGAGCCCGGCCGGCTCATCTCGAGACCGCCCCTGCGGTCCCCGCGTCTCGCCTCCGCCCTGGGAGGCCGCGACCGTCGTTGGTGCCCGGCGCGTCACCAGCGCGTCGATCGACGCCGCGGTGGCGGCCGTCAGCTCGAGGCCGCTCGCGGCCGCGCCATTCACCTGAAGCAGGTACGCCACGATGTCGACGTAGGCCTGATCGTCGAGGCCACCTGGCCGGTCGGGTGGCATGGATGCGCTGATCCGGTCGAACAGCGCGGCGGCGCTCAGATCGCCCCAGAAGTTCAGGAAATTCACACCGGCCAGCGGCGGTGCCTCGAAGCTACCCTGGAAGTCGGCACGGTGACAGCTCGCGCAGGCGCGCTCGTAGACCTCGGCGCCGCGTGTGGCCTGCGCCGCCGTGAACCCAACTGGCTGGCCCGGTTCCTGCGCGGTCGGGCTCATCGACCACACCACGGCCAGAACGCCGGCCAAGCCGACTCCGAGCGTCGCCGGACGTCGCCGTAGCTCGTGCGATCCCCTCATTATTTCAGCTGCCTCTTCGCTCGCCTGGTCACAGGCTCGCGGTCCGGAGAAAGTATTGACCATGCCGTGGTTACCCTTGCGGCACGCGTAATCGTACACCTGCCCGGCGCTCTCGGTCGCCTTCCCTGGCGGGCATCTGGTCGACCCGAATCCGAATCGGCCGGCAGGAACCGGCTATCGGCGCTCGGTCAAGCTGAAGAAATTGCCCGAGTCATCGCGGAGGAGCGCTTCCGTGCCGTAGGGCATCTCCTTGGGTTCCCGGTCGAAGACGACGCCTCTGGCCTTGAGTTCCTCGTAGCTCTTCCGACAGTTGTCGGTATCGAGGCCCCCGCCACCAAGGGCGCCGTTCCTGACCAGTGTGCGGAGAGTCTCGCCTGCTGCTCGTCCATGACCGGGCTCGCCGCAATCGCCATCAGGGAGACGCCCACCGACCGCCCACCCGCAGCACGTGGGACAGTTCAAGGACAAGCGCTATATCTCGGACGAGGACCGCGCCACCCTCATCGCCTGGGGACGCAGTAACGCCCCGATGGGCGACCCTGCCGACGCTCCCTCGAAGGAGAAGCTGAGCGCCGGTCTGGTCACGGCCGAACCGGTCGAGGCGGCCGACGGATCCATGTGGTGGATGGGCGTGCCCGACCTCATGGTCGAGTTCGATGAACCGGTGACCATCTGCGATGCGCTCGAAGACTGGCAGCCCACCGTGGAACTGACGGTGCCTGACGGCGCCCTCACCGAACCGAAATGGATCCGCGGGATGGAGATCCAGGCCGGGTCGAGCATCGTGCACCACACGGTGTCGAGCCACCTGGGCGTGGGCACGCCGGGCCGTGGCCCGTTCGTCTTCCCGAAGGGCTGGGGCATCCTTCTGACCGAGGATCCCTACATCACCATCAACATGCACTACCACAAGAACCCTGGGCCGGGCACCGGGCTGGTGGACGACACCAAGGGCGGCTTCCTCATCTATGAGGACGGCAACGTGATCGACTACATCGTCGAAACCGACATCCAAGCGTTGTGGGACTTCGAGATTCCGCCGAACGAGTCGAACTGGGAAGTGACGAACCAGACTCATTTCGACGAGGACATCTACCTGCTCTCGGTGGGGCCCCACGCGCACTACCGCGGGAAAGCCGTCAGGATCGAACTGAAGCGCCCGGATCGGCGGTTTCGCGAAACCATCCTCGACGTGCCCGACTACGACTTCAACTGGCAGTTCCAGTACGAGTTGGACGAGCCGTATCTGATTCCGGCCGGCTCGACCATGCACATCACGTGGTGGTACGACAACTCGAGCGCCAACCGCTACAACCCGGACCCGAATGCCACGGTCACGTTCGGCGCCGCCACCACCGACGAGATGATGAACGCACGCATCTACTTCGCGCGCGCGAAACCGGCCGGCGTGGTGGTGGGCAAAGAGCCTCCGGCCGACCTGCTCGAGCGGGCGCGCGCATCTGAACAGCGCGCTCGTGAGCGTGACCGCGCCCGCGGCCTGCTGGCCGCGGACCCGGCTTGCGTGGCCGAGGTGACCGGGCAATAGCTACGACTTGGGCCTGAGCTTCACCGCCGTCCCGTAGACCATCAGCTCGGCTGCTCCCTCCATCACCTGCGAGGTGACGAAACGGCAGTTGATGGCGGCGTCCGCGCCGAGTCGCTGCGCCTGGGCCTCCATCCGACGTACGCTCTCGTTTCGCGACTCGATCAACATCTCGGTGTACTCCTTGATCTCGCCGCCGACCAGCGTGCGTAGCGCAGCCATGATGTCCTTGCCAACATGCTTGGCTCGGATGGTGCTGCCCCGGACCAGCCCCAGGGCCTGATCGATGTCCTGCCCTGGCACGAACGCGTAGAGTGGATACCAGTAGGCGCGACACAGAGACTCGAGCGCTTCGCGCGCTCGCGCCCGTCCGCTTCACCCGGTTTGGCCGCCACCACCAGACTCCAGTGCGTGGTGGTGAAGGCGCGGGGCCCGGTTGGGTTTGCCACAAGGCGAGTGTAGTATCAGGCGATCACTTCCGAAGGAGCAGGAATGCAGCGTCTTCTCTCTATTCTGGCGGTCGCGGTCGTCTTAACAGCATCGACGACGGGAGGCGTGTTCGCAAACGAAGCCCCTGGCGACGTGCCGACCTTCGCCAAGGACGTCGCGCCGATCCTGTATGAGAAGTGCGCCAGATGCCATCGGCCCGGCGAGATCGGTCCGATGTCGTTCTTGGACTACCAGAGCACGCGCCCATGGGCACGGTCCATCCAGGCCCGGGTCGTGTCCGGCGAGATGCCCCCCTGGGGTGCGACCGCCAACAGCATGAAGATGCGGAATGATCCCCGCCTCATGCCAGAGGAGATCGACACGATCGTGGCGTGGGTCGAGGGGGGCGCGCCGCCGGGTGATGACGCCGACCTGCCGGCGCCGCCGACCTTCACCACCGGGTGGCAGCTGGGCGAACCGGACTACATCTTCGAGCAGCCGGTCGAATGGACCATCAAACCGGACGGGGCTGAGCCCTACCTCTACTTCTATCAGCCGATTCCGTTCGCCGAGGACCGGTGGGCCAGCGGGCTGGAGCTGCGCCCCGAGAACTACGCCGTAGTGCACCACTCGGGCGCCTACATCGTCGACATCCCCGAAGGCTACTCGGTCGAGGACGGGTATCTCTACGACGAGGATGGCAACCAGGTGCCGCCGAGCCAGCCGATGGGCCGAGCCGCCAGCTCGGAGGGCGAAGACCCCCTGGCTGGCGCCAACAAGTTGCTGTCCTATGTCCCTGGCCGAGGCTACGAGTCGCACCCTGAAGGCTTTGCCAAGCGGATTCCGGCCGGCAAGTACATCCGGTGGGTGCTGCACTACAACCCCACCGGCCAGGTCGAGACCGACCGCAGCCGCCTCGGACTGTGGTTCGCCAAGCGCCCGGTCACCCACGAGGTGCTGAATCTGCAGGCGGGCTCACCGGTGCCCAAGAGCGGCGGGCGCGGGCTGTATTTCTCCTCGGGCGAAGAGCTCAGGTATGCCGAGGGCAGCCGCCGCAGCCCCGCCCGCCCGTTGATTCCGCCCTACGAAGAGGAGCATCGGGTGATGGGCATCACGCCGGTCAACGAACCGATCACGGTCTACTCGCTGACGCCCCACATGCACCTGCGCGGCAAGAGCATGAAGTGGTGGGTCACCTATCCGGACGGTAGCGAGGAGGTCATCCTCGACGTGCCGGACTACGACTTCAACTGGCAGATCCAGTACGAGCTGGAGACGCCGCTGAAGGTGCCGGCCGGCAGCAAGATCACCAACGTGGCCATCTACGACAACTCGCCCGGCAACCGCTGGAACCCGGCGCCGGAGAAGCCGGTCTACTGGTCGGAGCAGAGCTGGGACGAGATGTATCAGCCGACGGTCCAGTTCTCGGTGGACAGCCAGGACCTGGCCGCGATGGCCATCGACACCACGCAGGGTCAGTAGCGCCTGAGTCATGCGAAACCGGTGGCGACAGGCGGGCTGTAGCCTCGCCCTTGTTGCGATGGCAGCCTCAGGGCTGATGGCACAGGCGCCGCAAACGCCTGACCGGCCCACCAGCCAGATGCCGAACCTCGACCGGCCGACCCGGCCGGACGACGAGGTCCCCCCGCTCGACTTCGATCGCTATTTCAGTGGCACCTGGGCGTTCTCCTGGGACTATCCCGACAGCGCGCTCGGTTCGGCCGGAAGTCTGACCGGCACCACCGGGTTCACGACGCTGGGCGACGGCTACTTCGAAGCGGTCACCGAAGCGACCGCCAGCGACAGGCTGGTCACCATCCGCGAGACCATCGGCTACCTGCAGGACAGCCTCACCATCGCTCGCATGGTGGACGACAGCCGCGGCTACTCGTATCTACAGACCGGCACGGTGGCGGGCGACCTGGGTGGTGTGTTCACCATCAGGTTCGACGGCGCGCCGTTCGTCCACAACGGCAAGACGGTCCGCATCAGGAGCACCATGCGGCTGCTCTCGCCGTTCAACTACCGGGTGCAGACCACCGTGTCTGAAGACGGCGGCCCGTTCCTCAACTACGGCAACCCGTGGTGGGAGAAGGAGGTGTCGCGCAGCACCAGTGCCTCCGACCCGCGGCCGCTCGCCCCTGCGCCAGCGACTGTCGCGGACCGGCCGCGTAGCTCGCCGGCGAACGTCGAAGTCGTGTCGGTGGCCGGCTGCGTCCAGGAGCCGGAGGCCGACCGCTGGATGCTGACATCGGCGACCGCCCCGGAACCGAGCATCGCCAATGGCCCTCCAGCCGACCAGGCGTTCGATGGACCAACGAGTGGCGCAGGTCAGTTCCAGTTGATCGGCGTGTCGGAGTTCAACCTGCCAGCGCTGCGGGGTCAGACCGTGCTCGTGAAGGCGCTGCTCATTCCGTCCGAACCGGTCAGCCGTCTGAACCTGACGTCGGTCACGCCGGTGACCCCGTTCTGCGAGCGCTGACACGCTCACTGATCGCGGAGCGCCACCAACGGGTCGACGCGCGCCGCGCGACGAGCCGGCACCAGGCTGGCCGCCAGACCAGCCCCTACCCGCATCACCGCCGCGAACCCGAACGACGCCAGGTCGAACGGGCTGACCCCGAAGAGCACCCTGCCATCGACCGGGCCAGCAGCAGCGCTGCCACGAGCCCGACGACGCCGCCGCCGACGAGCGCCAGACTGTTGCCCACCACGAGGCCCAGGGTCTGACGCAGCTCGGCTCCCAGCGCCATCCGCAACACGATCTCCCGCGTGCGCTGCCCCACCGCGTAGGAGAGCACGCCGTAGATGCCGAGCACCGCCAGGAGCAGCGCGCCGAAGGTCAAGTCTCGACGTAGGCCCACGAGGGTGGAGTTGAACCTCGGCCGGACCACATCGCTCGGCCTGGATCTCGCCCAAGCGATCGCGTGCACGAACGAGGTGTACGCCGATAGCGAGGTCATCCTCAAGGGGCGGCGGGGCAGTTCGAAGAGCGGGCGGAGCAAGAGCGGCAAGAGCAAGAGCTAGACGGCTCTCCTCCGGCACGTTTCTGTAGTAGGATGCGCCTAGTCGCAACCAGGGTGCTCTTCGAGAGGTGTCAGTATGCGCGTTGCCTCGAGTCTAGGAATCGCGGTCCTTCTTGCTTTTGGCGCTCCCGCCGCCGCTCAGCCGGCCGGCGATGCGCACGAGGTGACGTTCTCGAAGGACATTGCCCCGCTCTTCCAGAAGAACTGCCAGCAGTGCCACCGGCCCGGCTCGATCGGCCCGATGTCGCTAACCACCTACCAGGAGGTGCGCCCCTGGGCCCGGTCCATCAAGAACCGGGTGGTCACCGGCGAGATGCCGCCGTATCGCTATGACCGCGACATCGGCATCCAGGACCTGAAGGACGACCTGCGGCTGAGCCTGGAGGAGATCGACATGGTCTCGAACTGGGTCGACGCCGGCGCGCCGATGGGCGACCCGGCCGACATGCCGCCGCCGCTGTCGTTCCCCGATCTCGACGAGTGGGCCTACGCTGAGCAGTTCGGCCCACCCGACCTGATCATCAAGACCAAGCCCTACACCCTGGCGGCCGAGGGCCAGGACGTCTGGTGGCGTCCGGTCACGCCGACCGGCGTGACCGAGGATCGCTGCATCAAGGCGGTCTCGGTCAAGCCGTCGCCGCAGGGCCGCGCCGCCGCGCACCACGCCAACAGCCGCCTGCTCGGGTTCGATGAAGAGACCGAGGAGTGGGTCGAGGTGGAACGACTCTCCGAGTACGCCCTGGGCAAGGTGGGCGAGGTGGTCCCCGAGGACGCCTGCCGTCTGCTGCCGGCCGATTCGATGGTGACCTGGGACGTCCACTACTACCCCACCGGTGAGGTCATCGAGGACGACGTCATAGAGATGGGCGTCTGGCTCTACCCCGAGGATCACGAGGCGAAGTACAAGCAGGACCTGAAGCTCTATTCCCTGCTCATGAAGGGCAGCCAGCTCGAACTCGAGCCGCATGGCACGGCGATGACCCAGGGGTTCCATTCCTTCGATACCCCGGTGCGGGTCGACAGCTTCCAGCCGCACGGCCACTTCCGCCTGGTGGGCAAGACCTTGGAGATCTTCGACCCGAAGACGGGTCGGCTGGAGATGGTCAGTTCGGTGTCAAACTGGACCAACGACTGGCATACCAGCCACATCTACTCGGAAGACTCGGCGCCACTGGTGCCGGCGGGATCGGTCTTGGTGATCACCGGCTACTACGACAACACCGCCGGCAACAAGCAGAACCCCGATCCGAGTCAGTGGGTGGGACCCGGCAGCCGCACCGCCGACGAGATGTCGCACTCCTGGATTGCCGTCACGCACCTTGACCAGGAGGGATACGACCGTCTGGTGGCCGAGCGCGAAGACCGTCTCGCGGCCGAGACCACCGAACAGCAGTAGCCAGCCGGTTTTCGACGGATTGTCAGCGCGAAGAGCCTCTCGGTATCGAGGGGCTCTTCGCGTTTCAGCATCGGGTTTGATGGAGGACATGCCAGTGTCAGTCTCACTTAGACGATGGCTCGTAGGCGGCGTGACCGCGGTGCTGCTCATCGGCGCGCTGCCGCTCGCGGCGCAGAGACAGCGCCCCCTGACTCCTCTGCCGCCGAACGGACTGCGAGTGGCTCCGTTCTTCGACGGCTGGTATCGGAACGACGACGGCTCGGTGACCCTGTCGTTCGGCTATTCGAATCTGAACACGACCGACGTCGTCGAAATTCCGCACGGCCCCGAGAACTTCATCGAGCCGGCCGAGTTCGATGGCGGACAGCCCACATCGTTTCCGCCGCTTGGACACGGCAGCGACAGCGATCGCCCCCGGAGACGTCGGGGCCGAGAGCGCGGCGTGTTCACGGTGACGGTGCCACCCGGCTTCAGCGGCGAGGTGGTCTGGACCCTGGTCAACCAGGAGCGGACCTTCAGCGTACCCGGCAGCGCCCAGACCGGCGCCTACCAGCTGCGCTGGCCGATGGCCATGGGGTCTCAGCCGCCGCTACTCAGCTTCAGCGACGGCGGCCCGACCGGCCGCGGCCCCTCCGGAGTGGAAGGCGAACCGCTGACCGCCTCAGTGGGCACACCGCTGTCGATCCCCGTCTGGCTGAACGACGACAGCGTGCGCGATGAAGAGGCCCTACCGCGGAGACGGCGGGGCACTCTGGTACCGGCGCGGCTGAGCTGGTTCAAGCACGCGGGCCCGGGCGAAGTCGTCTTCAGCAAATACAGCATCCCGCTCGAAGCCTCCCAGGGCATGGACGCCACCCAGGCCACCTTCGACCAACCGGGCGAGTATGTGCTCCGCGTCCGCGGCGACAACTTCGGCCAGGTCGACAGCTCGTCTGGCAACCAGTGCTGCTGGACGAACGGGTACGTAAAGGTCACGGTCACCGAATAGCCGGCGGAGGGCCCCCATGAGGGCGCCATCTCGCGCCGTTGTCACGGTCGTGCTCGCGTTATGCCTGCAGGCCGGTGTGAGCGGGGCACAAGAGATCACCGTTCACGAAATCGACACCGCACTCGTGCCGAGTCCGGCGCGGTTCGACGTGCTGCTGCCGCCCAGCTACGGCGCAGGCGAGCAGGCCTATCCCCTGTTCCTCTGGCTGCACGGTGGCGACGGGCCCGAGGGGCATCTCGAGAGCATCGCCGCGCTGCTCGACTCGATGTGGGCCGAGGGCACGCTCTCGGAGATGGTGGTCGTCACCCCACACGCGGGCACCTATCCGAACAACTATCTCGATTTCGCCGACGGCTCACAGCACTGGGAGACCTTCATCAGCGGACAGCTGCTGGACCACCTGCGGGCCACCTTCCGCGTCGGTCAGGACCGGAGCGATACATTCGTGGGCGGCGTGTCGATGGGGGGCCTGGGCAGCCTGCGGCTCGGCCTGAAGCACCTCGACACGTTCGCCGCCATCATCGCGTTTGAGCCTCAGATCCGGTATTCGTTCGTGGTCCCGGGCTACTACGACGTCGACCAGGCGTTCCACGATCTGAACCATCCGGTCAACATCGTGCGTGACAACGCCGACGTCGAGCGCACGGCCAGCGTGACCGGCTAGAATGTGTGCATGCATCGAGGAGCTATGTTCGCCCGGGCACTGGTCGCAGCGTATGCGCTAGGGTCCTTCGTGCCGGCGACCGCGAACGCTCAATCAAGAACAACCCCTTGGGGCGACCCTGACCTCCAGGGCATCTGGACCAACTTCGATCTGGGCGAAGGGTTCAGCCTGGAGACGCCTCCCCCACCTGGGGAACGAGCCTCACGGCTGCTGATCGGCACCGGCACCTGCTTTCCATCGGACGAGCCGATCCCTCAGTCCGAGGGCGGGGCCGGCATCGGGCCGCCCGAGCACTGGTTCGAGACCTCGCTCGATGTGGGTAACGTGCGGCCGAGCTTGATCTCTGATCCCGAGAACGGGCGTGTTCC
>CAJWMX010000037.1 GCA_913043805.1 uncultured Acidobacteriota bacterium
TTGACGTCCGCGCCGTGAGCAACCAGGGCCGCCACGGCATCGACTCGGCCGGCTTGCGCCGCCCTCATGAGCGCGGTCTCGCCTTCCGGCATCGCCAGGTTGGGGTCGGCTCCAGCCCGGAGCAGCTGCTGCAGGACACCGGCATGTCCGCCAGTCGCGGCGACGAGCAGCGGCGTCGCTCCGAACCGGTTCGCGCGGTCCGGAGCCGCGCCGGCCTCGAGCAGGACCCGAGTCAGAGACTCGTCGCCCGCCTCGGCGGCCCAGAGCAAGGGGGTGCCGCCGTCGGTCGCGGGCGCGTCCGGGTCGGCCCCGATCGCCAGTAGCGCGCGGACCCGCTCGGCATCGCCCCCCCGCACCGCCGTCAGCAGCGGTCCGTCCGAAGGCGCCGCTCCGGCCTCGGTCACCAGCAGCCCGAGCGACAGAACGACCGGCACGGCCCGACGAACCCAGCGCCTCATCATCATCCCACTCGGCACACCGTCCCTACCCTAGACTCCCACCAACTCGCCGATCCGACCGGTGCTGTCACCCAACGTCTCCGTGCGCACGCCGGCCTTGTCCAGCATGCTGACGAGCAGATTGGTCATCGGCGTGTCCTTCGGATAGAGGAGGTGCCGATTGCCGGCAAGACGCCCAGCCCCGCCACCAACGACCAACTCCGGGAGATCGAAGTGCGCGTGGTCGTTGCTGTCACCCAGTCCACCGCCGTAGAGCACCATCGAGCGGTCGAGCAGCGAGCCGTCGCCATCCGGCGTGCTGGTGAGGTTCTCCAGGAAGTGGGTGAACAACCCCATGTGATAGGTGTTGATTCTGGCCAGCTTGTCGAGCTTCTCCGGATCGTTGCGGTGATGCGACAGCCCGTGGTGCGGGTCCGGCACCCCGAGGTGGGGATAGGTCCGACCCCCGAGTTCCCGCCCCAGCATGAACGTGAACACACGAGTGATGTCGGCCTGATACGCCAGCGCAATCAGATCGAACATCAGCCTGACGTGCTCCTCGTAGGTCGCTGGAATCCCGACCGGACGTGCAAGCTCCGGCAGTTCCGCGTCAGCGCTTTGGGCTTCGGCCAGCTGGATACGCCGCTCGAGCGCTCGGATCGCGTCGAGATACTGGTCGAGCCGCGCGCGGTCTCCGGCGCCGATCTCGCGTTCGAGCGAGGCGAGGTCATCGGTGACCGAGTCGAGGATGCTCCGGTCGCGCCGCATCTCCGCCACTCGCTGCTCGGTCGTCCCGCCGTCTCCGAAGAGCCGTTCGAAGACAACCCGCGGATTATTCTCCATCGGCAACGGCGTCGTCGCGGAACGCCACGCGACCGTATTCAGATAGACACAGCTGTAGCCGTTCTCGCAGTTGCCCACCAGCCCGTCGAGATCGATGGCGAGCTCAAGCGACGGCAGCGGCGTGTCGTTCCCGAGCGCCTCGGCCGCGAGCTGATCGGCCGTCACACCCGCCCGCACGTCGGCTCCCTCGGTCTGCTTCGGATGGACACCATTCAGCCAGGTGGCGCTGGCGCGCGAGTGCTCCCCATTGCCGTCGCCCAGCGGCTCCGCCTGACCGTGCGCCAGGCCACTCACGACGGTGAGCTGGTCCCGATACGGCTCGAGGGGCCGCAGGATGGGAGAGAGCTCGAAGCCAGCGCCGGATGCGGCCGGCGTCCACTGCTGCATCACCGCGCCGTTGGGGATATAGACGAACCCCAGCCGTCGTACGGGAGCACCGGCGGCGCGCGCCACCCGGGATGACCCCGGCAACGCGGGCACCATCGCGTCGAGCAGTGGCAGGGCCACCGCGGCGCCAAGACCGCGGAGGAACGTGCGACGGGGCAACGACAGCTTCTTGATGATCATGGGACGTCCTGATCAGGGGTTGGCAGACTCCCCCGGGGTAGCAGACGCGGCCATCCGCATCTGGAACGGCTGGCTTCGAACCACGCCAAGGATGAGCGACGAGAACCGATGGTCTTCGGCTTCTGCCGCCCTGGTCATCGCTCGGATCGCGGGGGCGTCGTAGTGCTCCACTCCGCGCCCCAACGCGTAGGTCAACAGCTTCTCCGACAACGTCGTGACGAAGAGCCCGGGTCGGCCGAGTAGCGCCGCACGCAGCCCGGCGACCCCCTCGAAGGGGGTGCCGTCGGGAAGCATCCCCGTGGCGTCGATCGGCTGATTCGACTCGCTGTGGGTCCGGAACCGCCCCACGGCGTCGAACTCCTCCATGGCGAAGCCGGGAGGATCCATGACGCGATGACAGCTGGAGCACACCGGATTGGCCCGATGCTTCTCCATCGCCTCCCGCATCGACAGAGACGCCCCATCCTCGGTGGTCTCTTCGAGCGACGGCACATCCGGCGGAGGCAATGGCGGCGGCGTCCCGAGCAGGTTCTCCAGCACCCACTTGCCCCGGAGCACCGGGGACGTGCGAGTGGGATAGGCGGTGGCCGCCAGGATGCTGCCGTGGCCGAGCAACCCCCGACGGCTCTCATCGGGCAACGAGATCCGTCGGAAGTGACTTCCGTAGATGTTCGGTATCCCGTAGTGTCGAGCCAGGCGCTCGTCAACGAACGTGTAGTCCGCGGTCAGGAACTCCAGCACGCTCCGGTCTTCCCGCAGGATGCTTTCGAAGAACAGCTCGGTCTCCCGCTGGAACGAGCGCCGCAACGACTCACCGAAGTCCGGAAACAGATCCTCATCCGGCGTCAACGCCCGAACGTTACGCAGATACAGCCACTGACCGGCGAAGTTCTCGACCAGGGCGTTCGACCGCGGGTCGTCGAGCATGCGTCTCGCCTGGGCGTCGAGCACGTCGGCTCGCAAGAGCGAGCCGTCGATGGCCGCTGCGAGCAACGGTTCGTCGGGGATACTGCTCCACAGGAAGAACGACAACCGTGACGCCAGCTCGAGGGCGCCCACCCGGTAGGGCGTCCCGGCTCGAGCGTCAGCGGGCTCGCGTTCGACCCGGAACAGAAACTCGGGGCTCGCCAGCAAGCGCCGCAGGCCGAGCTCGATGCCGGCGTCGAACCCGTCGCCCCGCTCCTGCTCGAAGAAGTCGAGAAGCACCGAAAGCTCAGCCTCGGCAGCGGGTCGACGGTACGCGCGGCGCGCCAGAGTGGTGAAGATCTCCCGGGCGCACCGGTTCTCGTCGTCCAGGTCGCCCGGCGCCGGCTGACAGACGAAAATGCGTTCCCGACTTGGCGTGTCCTCGACCGGGCGCGCTCCGCTGGCTTCATAGGGGCCGGCGATGGTCACCGCGCCCACGTAGGGTTGATAGCGGGTGTCACCGCCGGTGATGCTGGTGTAGGGGCGCAGGAACGGCTGCCGGAGACTCTCGGCGTAGGCGGTCGTCTTCTGATGGAACGTGACCCGGACGGTGTGTGGACCGGCGCGCACCGGAGCCCGCACCTCCCAGCCATCGTCGACCCCCCGCTGCGCCGTGACATACGCGCGATACGCCTCGCTCGACCGCTCGACTCCCTCGGGCGGAGGCGCGCCGACGACGAACGTCTCGAGCGGCTCTCCGTCCAGACTTACCTCGAGCTGATGTGGGGTGTCGAAGACCTTGAGCGTGCCGCTCGCGTCCCGGCCGAGCGTGACCCTGAAGGCATAGACCGCATCTTCCGGAAAGGTGAACTCGACCTCGGTCCCGCCGCGGGTTCCGAACGGCAGCCCGTCCACGTGCGTGTCCTGGCTGAGGTCGGTGGCGAGACGGAAGGTCTCGGCAATCGGTGAGGTGGCCGGGCGTCCCACCGCCAAACGACTGATCTTCTTGGCCGCGGCCAGGTAACGCTCGAGGAGCGTGGGGGACATTCCGAGCACGCCCGCGATGTTGTCGAAGCCGTAGCTCCCGTCGTCGGCGGGGAGCAGCTGCCGAACATCGACCTCGAGCCCGAGCAGATCCCGGATGACGTTGTGATACTCGCTCCGATTCAAGCGATGGAAGGTGTCGGTCCGACCTGGATTCGGGTTTGCCGCGGCCGCGCGGTCGAGCTTGGTCTCGAGCCATCCGGTAAAGGCGTCGTACTCTGAGGCGGCCGGGCGCGGCCGAGGCGCGGGCGGCATCGCTCCGGCCCGTAGCTTTCGCACGACCCGTTCCCACACGTCGGCATCGGCACTGACATCGTGTATGTCGATGTCGTCGGCGGCGAGACTGAGCTCGGCGGTGCGAAGCCGTGGGTTGTGACAGGTGACGCAGTAGCGGTCGACCAACTCACGGTGCCCGGTCGCGTCGCCCGTCGACTGGGCTCGCGCCGAGCCGGCGCCGATGGCTCCCAACCCGATCGTTGCGCTCAGGGCCCACAACCCCACGCGTCGCGGTGTGCTCGTCATGCGAAGTCAGCTGATCGTTTCATGGTATACCAGGCCGCGGTGGCGCGGTTCCCCTCTTCGAATGGCGTCGGACCGTCCCAGAAGCGAGCGGCGAAACTCGAGGCGTCAACCTGGAAGGCACGGTCCCACTGGTACTGCATCTCCCGTATTTCCTTGAGGTTGCGACTCACCATTCCTCCGAGGGTCAAGCCGAGGGCAGGTAGCACAGAGACCTTCAACGGACGATCGACCGCATCGGCGAATAGCTGCAGCAGCTCGCGCGTCGATCGGTCGGGGGCGTTGGGGACGTGTCACGCGAGACCATAGGCATCATCGGGCGCGGCGCCCAGCGTCTCGAGCGCTCTGGCCACATCCGGGACATAGCTGAACGTATGCGGTAGGTCGATATTGCCCAGACACCGCGCCGGCTGCCCGGTGACGATCCGACCGAAGGTGTGAGTGCCGAGCGCCACTCGGACGACGCCGGGACCATAGAAGTCACTCGCGCGAACGGCGGTGACTTGCACTCGACCGGAATCTCGGGCCGCGTGCCACATCCTCGTCAATCGAGCGCGAGTCGACGGCTTGTGCCCGTAGCTGGTCAACGGTCGGTGCTCGGTGAGCGGACCGTCGGCCGGTCCGTACATATACAGGTTGTCCATGAAGACGAACCGCGCGCCGAGAACATGGGCGACGGCAAGCATGCCCTCCATCATCGGCGGCCAGCGCTCGGCCTAGGCGTCGTAGTCGATGCCGACACACCCGTAGAGCACGTCGGCGCCTTCGCAGACCTGGGTCAAGAGCCCGACGTCGGTCACGTCGACCTGCCGCTGTTCAACTCCCGGAGGCAAACCGTCGGCCGCACGACGACCGACGACTCCGACCGACTGGCCGGCATCCACCAGCCGCTGGACCAGGGTTCGACCAACCGGCCCGGCGCCGAGCACGACATGCGACGTCCCTAGCTCTCCCAGGGGTCCCCCTGGCCGTGCGCCCCTATCGCGTGGATCCTGATGTCTCTCCAGACGAGAGAGCGGTTTGTCTCCGAAGCACCGAAGCTTCCGCTGATAGACTCGGACCATCGCGCGTGGGGTCAGCCGAAGGAGCAGAGCCATGAAGCATGAGGGAGCAGGGAGCCAGGCGTCCCGGCGTCAGTTCATCCGTCGAGCGCTGGCGGGAGGACTCGGAGCGTCGTCCGGGCTGGTGGCGAGCAGCGACGAAGCCGCCGCGCAGACGACGAGTTCGATCCGCTCTTTCGATCACGTCTCGATCCCGCTCAGGGACACCGACGCGATGCTGTCGTTCTATCGGTCGCTCGGTTTCACGATTATCGAAGGGCCGACGATTTGCGCCGCCGCGTTTGGAGACTGCAAGCTCAACATGCACCGGCCGGAGTTCTGGCAGAGCGGGACATTCACGCTGCGCGCTCCTGCGGCCGAGCCGCCGTGCGGCGACTACTGCTTCGTGTGGGGAGAGAGCGAGGATGCACTCGACGCCCTCCTCGCCCAGGTGGGCGCCGACATCATCGAAGGGCCGGCCCCACGGGTCGGAGGTCGAGCCTTGGGCACCGCCGAGGGCACGAGCCGCTACATCCGCGACCCGGATGGCAACCTGCTCGAGTTCATTGTGTATTAGGAGCGGCAGTGGGGCCGGCCGCTCCTGGCTCCTGGCTTTGGGCTTTGGGCTTTGGGCTTTGGGCTTTGGCAGGAGCATTGGCATTTGGTCTTGGGTGTCCATGACCAAATGCCCGTTAGGTCGCTGGCCGGGCACCCGGGTCAGCGACCGGCGAGCGCCTGGAACCTAGTCGCTGCCCTGGGCTTCAGGGGCGGGCCCTGGCCCGGTCCAGGCGTCGCCGAGGATCTGCCGCAGGTGATATTCGAGGTGGTCGACGTAGTCGGCCATCAGGTAACCGAGCGAGGTCGGCTCATCTGCCGGTACGGGTCGCCAGGCCATCGTGTCGAGCGTGTGCGGGTGCCGCTCCCGGTGCAGATCGTGGTCGTCAGCCGCATCCATGATCCGGACCAGGTGTCGGTTGAGCGCGGTCCATAGCTCGAGCAGGTCTGCCCACGACGTGGTCTGGTAGCGCTGCCGTTCGACCCACTGCTCCTGCTCATATCCGGCAAAGCACAAGTCGGATCGTCCCTGAGCCACCACGAACCGCTCGTGATTGTTCGATGCGGAATCCACCAGGTGGCCGATCACCTGCCGTGCCGACCACTTCCCTTCCGCCAGGGAACGGGCACTCTCGGCCTCGTCAATCCGGACGAGCGCGGCGCACGCGCCGTCCAGCACCTGGACGATTCGCTTCGCGGGCGCGTTCATGGGGTTGCTCTCCAGGGACCAGCCGCCTGGGCGTACAGACGAAGAGCCGGAGCGCTACGCGCCCCGGCTCTTCGAAACCTACCGTGACTGAAGAGAACTAGGCCAGCGGTTCGTCACGAATCGACCGCTTCACCAGGTTCTTCATCAGATTGACCTTGTAGCCATTGTGGGTCAGCGGAGCCACGCCCTGAATCGAGACGTTGCCCGCCTGCTCCGCGGTCTGCTCGTTCCGCGGCTGCCCGGTGATGGCGCTCTCGACGGCGGTCAGCCGAACCGGTGTCGGCGCGACACCGTTGACCACCACACGCGCCTCTTCGATGTTGCCGCCATTCTCGCGAATCGCGGTGGCTACATTGGCCAGCGGGAAGTCCCACGAATCCCGGTCGCGGACCTTCTCGAAGTAGACGCGAGCGCTGGCCCACTTCGACGGCACCCGAATCGACATCAGCAGATCGCCCGGCTCCAGGACCGTCATCCGCTCGATGTCAATCTCGGGACCAACGAAGAAGTCCTCGGCCGCCACAACCCGCTCGGAGTTGCCGCGTCGGACGACCATCTCGGCTTCGAGGGCCACGAGCGTAGGCGCCGTATCCGACGGGTTGACCGCCACGCAGCGGCTTGCCCCGAGAATGCAGTGCTCACGGTTCATCGCGGTCGGGGGGCTGGCGTAGCAGATGTTGCCGCCTGCGCGATAGCAGGTCCAGCCGTCCCGGTAGTACCAGCAGCGGGTGTCTTGCGCGATGTTCCCGCCGATGGTGCCCTGATACCGAATCTGCGGCGACGCTGCCGACTTGGCCGAGTAGGCCAGCGCCGGGAACTGCGACCGCACTTCCGGATTGTTGATGACGGAGATGAGAGTCGCCATGGCACCGATCTCGATGCCATCCGAGGTCGACCGAATCTCCCGCAGCGAGTCGATGCCACCGAGGTCGACGACCACGCGCGGTCGCTTCACCCGGTCCTTGAACCAGTCAAGCGTGTCCAGCCCACCGGCGTAGACCCACGCATCCGACCCGTGCTCGGCCAACAACGCCAGCGCGTCGTCAGCACTAGAGGGCTGGAACAGCTCAAGTTGAGGAATTACGTCGCGAATTACGGCCATCTTGAATGCCTCCCCTTCGTCTAAGCCTTAGACGTGAGCCGTCAGCCGGTCGTGACCAATCGGAGCCTGCTCGAGCTTGGTCAGAATCATGTCTCGTGTCACTGGCGACCGGTAGAAGTCGCCCTGGTCGTCGCCCAAGGAATCCAGCGCGTCCGCGATGGCATTGACCACCGCGCCCGAACCGGCGCCCTGCGCTGCCTCACCGATGCCCTTCGCACCAAGCGGGTTGAACGGATCGGGCAGGTCGGCGTTCACCCATTCCATCGGCTTCTCGTGGGGGACGTCCATAATGCTGGGCGGGCGGTTGCTGTAGAACCGCTTCGCCACCAGGAGCCCCCACCGACGGTCGTAGACCCACTTCTGGCTCAGGGCAACCGAGAAGCCCTGAATCGCGCCAGCGAGCACCTGCGCTCCGTAAGCCCTGGGGTGAATGATGGTGCCGGCATCGGTGCCAGCCGCATAGTCGATGATCTTGATGTTACCAGTCTCGATATCGACTTCGACCTCGGCAAAGCCGACCGCGAACGACATGCGGCGACCGCCTTCTTCGTAGTTGTCCTTCGCGACACCCATCAGACCCTGGCCGGCGAGCGCGGTCGCCGACGCGGTGGTCATGCCGTTGATGTCCTCAGGCAGCTCGTGGCCGTCGAACTTGCCACCCAGGTCGATAGCGCGCTGCGCCACCTGGGCAAAGCTCAGACCCTGGCCCCGGTTGCCGCGACGATAGACCCGCTCACCACCAATTTCGTAGCTGTCGGGCGAACCGCCGAGGTCCTGCGCCGCGATCTCCTTGATCTTCTGGGTGGCGTCTTCAACGGCCGCCCAGTTGGCGCGGGTGTGTGCGTGCACGGTCGAGCTACCGCCCTGCGAACAGCTCCAGGGCAGGTGGCGTGAGGAATCGCCCCAGACCACATCGCACTTCTCCCAGGGCATGTCCATGCCCTCGGCCGCGGTGCGCATCGTGTCGAAGGTCGACTCGGTCCCCAGGTTGCCGATACCGGACTGGATATACATCCGTCCGTCGGGCTTGATGACGAACAGCCCGTCGACACCGGACGCACCGGCGGCATACGAACTGACGCACACGCCGAAACCGGTCACCTTCGAGCCGTTGCGCTCGCCGCTCCGCTGGATACGCTCGCTCCAGTTGAAGGCCTCCGCGCCAGCATCGATCGCTTCCTTCACGAACGCGCTGGACACGTTGCCCTGCTCGCCGTCGCGACCAGGCGCACCATACTTGGCCTGTCCTTCAGGGGCGTTGATCCGTCGGACCGCCACCTGGTCGAGACCGAGGCGCTTGGCCGCTTTCTGAATGATCGGCTCGAGCATGGTCATCGACTGCACACCACCCGGCGCACGCTGCGCGCCCCTCGGCGGAGTGTTCGTCCAGACCCCGGTGCCACGCTGCCGCATCGACATCGGCATGTAGCAGAGCGACCCGATGCCCCCCACGTTCATGTGGTCGCCGGACCGCCCGTAGGGGCCGCCGTCGCCGATGGCGTGGATGTCGACCGCGGTAATGCGACCGTCGGACCGCATGCCGAGCTTGATCCGAGCCTGGGTGCCGGGACGGGCGCGACCAAACGACGTCTCGTCCCGCCGGGTGACACGCATCTGCACCGGCTTGCCGATCTTCTTGGACAGCAGGATGGGAATCTGCGCCTGGACATAGCCGCTGATCTTGCTGCCAAACCCACCGCCGGTGAACTCGTTGATGACAACGATGTCCGACGGCTCAACCCCGGCGAGCCGAGCCAGCGGACCCACACTGCGGGCCGTGCTCTGCACTGACGGGTAGACGTATACCTTGTTGCCTTCCCAGTAGGCCATCGTCGTCCGGCTCTCGAGCGGCTGGTGCGACAGCGACTGGTGATACGAGTTCTCTTCGATGATGACGTCCGCCTCGGCGAACCCAGCCTCGAGGTCGCCATACGACCACTCGGCGGCCGCAGGCGCGTCCATCGGAATCTCCCCGGGAGCCAGGCCGGCGACATCCGCCTCCGACCACTTGACCTCGCCAGGGTCGCGGCCAACCATCGTGTTGGCAGGGACCGCTTCGCCCTCTACCGTGACGGTGCGGGCGTTGTGGCTACCCGGCATCAGGCTGTCGAGCGGATCCAGGATGAACGGCAGCGGCTCGAGGTCGATGTCGATGAGCTCGATCGCCTCTGAAGCCACCTGCTCGCTGACGGCCGCTACCGCCAGAATCGGCTCGCCTTCATACAGCGGCTCGTTGGTGAGGGCCGCCTCGTTGGGCTCGTCCACCTCGGGGAGATCGTCGGCCGTCAGGATGCCTTCGACGCCCGGAAGGGCCTCGGCGCGGCTGGTGTCGATCGAGCGCACGCGGGCGTGCGGCATCGGGCTCACCAGCAGCTTGGCGAAGACCATGCCTTCGGCGCGATGGTCCTCGGCATACTTCGAGCGGCCGGTGACCTTCGCGTAGAGGTCCGGCGTTTGGTAGTCCTTACCGAGCAGTTTGTAATCAGCCACGTCAGGCCCCCCGCGTGATTTCCGCCGCCCGCATGACGGACGTCAGGATCTTGTCGTAGTCGGCACACCGACACAGGTTGCCCGAGAGCCACTCGGCGGCTTCCTTCCGGGTCGGGTTCTGGTTCTCGTTCAGCAGCGCCACGGTGTTCATGATGAACCCGGACATGCAGAACGCGCATTGGAAGCCCTGCTCCTCGAGCACGGCCTGCTGCATCGGATGCAACGTGCCGTCCTCGCCCTCGAGCCCCTCGATGCTGGTGACCTCACGGCCACGCACCGAGTGCGTGAGCAGCGAGCAGCCATAGTGCGGCTCACCATCGACCAGCACGGTGCAGGCGCCACATTCGGCGCGGTCGCACCCGATCTTGGTGCCGGTCAGGCCCAGGGTATAGCGCAACGTCGTCGACAGGGTCTCCATCGGAGGCACCTGAACTCGACGGCTGCGACCGTTGATGTTGAGCGTGATCAGACGCTCGACGGCCCCTGCCGCGGGCGACTGCGCAAGCGCCGTCCCACCGTTCCCTCGGAACAGGTAGTTCGACGACGACACCGCCGCGCTGGCCGCGATGGCGCCTTTGATGAAACCACGTCGGGAAACGCCCTGTTCGGCCGATTCCTCTGTCAACTCGATGATCTCCTGACTCATGGGGCGATCACCTCCCTCGTTCTACCGAAGTTCCTTCGGGGGCCGCTAATCCTCACCCGGCCCAGTCTGCCGAATACCGGACGATAACACGTGTGACCGAGATTTGATTAGATCAATTTCGTGAATTTTCGCGCAGTTCGGTCACAACCGCGAAAAATCCCAACCGGTGGGCAGATCCTAGCCTATCCCGGCCGTCTCCACACTATCGGCCTGGGCGAGCTCGACATACAATCTGCCGGTCAGCCGGCCGTTCGCCAATGAGCCACACCGATCCGCCCGTCACTCCCGCCGAGACGCCCGCCCGCTCGCTACGTCCCTTCGAGTGGGCGCTCATCGCTATTGCCGGCCTCGCCTGCTACGTGAGCTTCTTCAGTGGGATGACCGTCTTCGGCCTCGTAGGCCCCGACGAACCTCGCTATGCCGCGATCGCCAGGGCCATGTCGGAAACCGGCGACTGGGTGACCCCCAAGCTCCACGGGGAAGCCTGGCTGGAGAAGCCGATCCTGTACTACTGGGTCGCTGCCACGGGCTACCAGCTTCTGGGTGAGGGCGAGCTGGCCGCCCGGCTCCCTTCGATTCTCGGATCCCTGGCCACGCTGCTCGCGATCGGGTGGCTCGGATGGCAACATTTCGGCCGAACGACGACCCTGCTCTTTGCGGTCCTCTATCCGTCGAGCATCGCCACCCTGGTGTTCGCGCGGGCGGCCACCACCGACACGATCTTCACGTCCACGCTCACCCTGGCCCTGGCCGCGGCGCTGCCAATCGTCATCTGGCCTCGGGGCAAGGCTGGACGCGGCCTGGAGGTCGCGTGGGGCGCGGCCCTCGGATTGTCGGTCCTCGCGAAAGGCCCCGCCGGCGTCCTGCTGGCCGGGTCGTCGAGCGTCATCGCGTGCCTGCTGGTCGGACGCCTCGAGCGCATCTGGCGACTGGCCTCGCCCTGGGCCATCCTAACCTTCTTTGCCGTCGCCCTGCCCTGGTACGTGCTGGTGGGCATCGCCAATCCGGAGTTCGTAGAGGTCTTCCTCGTCTCACACAACGTCGAGCGCTTCCTCACCCCGGTCTTTCGCCACGTTCAACCATTCTGGTTCTTTGGCCCCGTCATGATCCTGGCCCTGGCCCCGTGGACGGCCTGGATTGTGGGCGTCGCTCGCGAGGGGCGCACCGCTCTGGAGACACGGGCGCGCCAGGGGTCGGCGTCCGTCTTTCTTGCCTGCTGGGTGGTCTTCCCGGTCGTGTTCTTCAGCCTGTCCCAGTCGAAGCTCCCCGGCTATGTGCTCCCCTCGGTGCCGCCCGCCATCCTGCTCCTGGCTCGCGGCATCGCCATCACGCTCGAGGGGGGGCGCGCGGCGCGCGCGCTCGGCATCGGCACGGCCGGCACGCTCATCGCGATGTCGGTCGCGTTCCTCGTCGCGCCCGGTGTCGAAAGCGCCGGCGTGGTGCCAG